>CAYMLF010000011.1:0-22977 GCA_964391275.1 uncultured Candidatus Bathyarchaeia archaeon | reverse complement strand
AAAATCCATATTATGCAATGTTTAAGGTGTTCGGTATCTAGCCTAAAAGTATGGACAAGGGCTCGTAGTCTAGCACGGATTAAGGCATCGGCCTCCGGAGCCGGGAATCCTGGGTTCAAATCCCAGCGGGCCCGCCACCTTTCGGGGCAGAATCGACGTCTACCTAAGCGGTTCGGCAACTTTTGCCTAAACCAAACCTGAAAACGAATTTCAAAAATGAAGGATGACGAATCAATTTTACTAAAGATTTGTAGCTTTTTTCCTTCTTTTCCTGAAAACAAGCACGCCTGTAATAGTTAGTGCGAAAACGATCGCTACAGCTATCAAGTATACGTCAAGTGATTGTGATTGCTGTTCTGGCTCTGTAGTTAATGCTGGCTCAGACCCTGTCGGGGTTGCTTCGGGTTCATCTGTTGGCTCAGAGCTTGGGATTGGAGATGACGTAGGTGCTGCAGTGGGGTTCAGTGTTGAAGTTGGGCTTGGCGGTTCTGGGGAAGGCGATGGAGTAACCGTTGGTGAAGCTGTGGGAACAGGGGACGGGGTCACTGTTGGGGTTGGTTGGGGTTTCTCTGTAGGTTCTGCGGTTGGGGATGGAGATGGTGATGGAGAAGGACTAGGCGTTGGTTCTTCTGTTGGAGTCGGTGAAGGCGTTGGGATGCTGGCGACAATATAGGTTAGTGTACTGCTAGCCGCCATATTGTTTAGGTTATCATACGCGATAATTCTATAATCGACCTTAGTTTCAGAGGGCATTGCGGGTATGGTTGCTTCATAAGTATTGCCTTCTCGCAGAGTCATGGGTGTATCTGTCCAAATTCCTCCAAAGCTGTAGGAGAGCACTACTTCTTTGACGCCACAGACAAGGTCGATAACATCTGCTGTTACTTGCACAAGTTGCATCGACATGGGATTTTGCGGTGTTCTAGTTATGGCGCTAATTGCTGGCGGCTCTGAATCAGCCGTAAAGTACAGGGGAGCAAAAATGTGGCTCCATTCACCGTACCCCTCCAGCACGGATACTGGTTTGTCGCTGCTAATATTGTAGACCGTGTGAGCCGCTGCAAACTTGTATGTTTGCATTTCATCGAGTTTTCCACTCCAGACTAAGGCATGAGTTGCTTGGTCAACAACTGTTACCTCAGCGTCATTCTCGTATGGAATAATTCGAAGGTATCCTCCACCTCTGGCTGTCGAGAAAAACTGGTTCCCGACAAGCTTACCCTCGGCATCTGCCGCGTACAACGCCGCCTGATACATTATAGGCCAAGAGGGGTAAGGGTCAACTGAAACGGCGACGCTTTGATTACTATTGACTGTTAAGTAAGTGGGTGTGTTTAAGACTTCGCTATGGACTTCGCCCTCATTTATGATTCCGCTCCAGACTACCGTTTTTGTGACGCTGTTGCTGATGGTCACTTGCGTCTGGTTCTGGTACCCTATCACGTTAAGGTCGTTGTTACCATTTGTGATGTTGCCAGCGTATGTGTAGAAAAGGTTTCCAGTAAATAACCCCGTTGATGACGGAACAAGGAAGCCTTGGTCTAGATAGCATAACGCTGAAACTGGAAAGGCG
Source organism: uncultured Candidatus Bathyarchaeia archaeon (assembly GCA_964391275.1). Lineage (GTDB taxonomy): Archaea > Thermoproteota > Bathyarchaeia > Bathyarchaeales > Bathycorpusculaceae > Bathycorpusculum. Next base: position 21,404 of record CAYMLF010000011.1, on the reverse strand, counting down.
CTTTCGATAGCGACTGTTTTGTTTTGCCAAATCGTGTTGCTTAAATCTTGACTGAAATGTTCACCGTCGTTGAGTGTTCCCTGCCACATGACTGATTTGGCTTCGGTGTCGGTTATTTTGATTGTGTTCCCGTTTGCGTAGCTAAATATTATGAAGCTGCTTAGGGAATATAGTGAGTCCCGTTTTGGGATGTAAGTGTACATTTTTGTGCTTGTTCCTTTGCCCGACAAGTCAAGTGCATAGTAACCGACAACAGTTTGGTTCTGAGCGTTACCAGCAAGCAACGTGTAGGGTTTTGATGCGAGGACAAGATATACACCTTCTGTAAGCGTTAACCGTTTAGTTTGGGCTTCCTGCAACATGCCGTTCCAGACAAGGCTGCCAGCGGAGTCTTTAATTGTGAAGTAAGTGTCGTTGTGGTAACCAAATAACAGTGTTTCACCCGGCGTATAGAACGAGGACCGATAGCCCGTGGCTGGTTCCATGTCTTGGTTTAACGCCATCATGGGCAAGATTCCAACTATCAATGTAAAAGCAATCAAAGAAACTGTTAACAGCGAATATTTTTTTGCCATCGTTATCCCTCTAAGTTTTCACCCTGTTAATCTCTGTCGCAACATAGTATTGCCCGTCGTCAACGCAGTATCCACAACAATTTATCGGAACATACACTTGTACGCTGCCAACAGCTTCGCCACCTCTGCCGTCGTTTGCAACAAAAGTTACATTGTAGACTCTACCGTTACCGCATTCAAGCCGCTCAGCACGCAGTTGAACGGTGTCCGTTCCAACGCCAAAAGCGTCGGGCGCATAAGATTCGCAGTAGTAGTTGTCTTGGGTTGGTTCGTCACTGGTAACATTTAGTATCCGAATTGCTATGTTGTCGCCATCGGGATCAACAACGCCGTGGATCGTTATATCCACTAGTTGGTGGTTTTGACACCAGAGGTATTGCTGGCTTGGATAAGCACCTGACACGTCGGGGCACTGGTTAAACTGTATGCGCCCAGCTAAGCTGACATTTGCTAAACGTGAAACGTACGCCCAAACATAGCCAGCGTAGTTCTTGCCGTAGACTGTAACGTCAGTGGTGTTTACTCCAACTGACTTCACCCAATCAAGGCTTGTTGAAAGCTTCGCCCACGTATTTGTGGTTTCATCGAAACAGTAAAGCGATAACGTGTTTTCGTCGAAGTCCTCTAGGTCGTTTGCGTCTCCATCGCCAGTCCTGTCCAAATCAGCAGTGCTGTAGTATACTTTTAATAGGGCTCCTGAGATGCTGTCGGATGTACCACTTTGAACATCATTGCTAACTTGTATGTTGATGTAATTGCCTATTGGCTTATCGTATTTTGACAAGCCGTTTTGCGGTGTTAGTGCATGAGGTGTCGTGGTTGCGTCGTACTTTGTTATTTGGATGCTTGGAGTTGCGGGTTTATCTAAGCCTACGCTGACAACAGTGTCGGTGACTCTCACCATGTCCATTTCGTCAGTTGCAAAGTAGGGGAAATAGTTAGAGTTGCCACTTGGAATAATGATTAGCGGGTAATTCACGGTGACGGAGTTGGAGGTTATGCTTACGTTTTTACTTTTAAGAATAGAAAGGACACGGAAGTAGTCAGCGTAGTAGTTTTCTGAGATTACTACGACAGTTTGGTTGCTGCTCCATACGCCGTATCGAACTGCAATCTTACTGTCAAGGGTCTGGTTTGTTAAGTGCTCTCCGTAATTTTGAAGCAGGTTGCTGATTAAGTTGCCGACGGTTCCAGCCTCGTTGCTGGGTTCACCAATTAACACGATGTAAGGAGCGCTTGTATAGTTGGCAAGGAAATTCTCAGGGGAAACAGCGGTTACATTCGTATAGGCGGCGAGATTATCGATGAACGGTAAAGTGTCAGAGTCTCCGTCAAAGGCTACAACAACCTGTTTCACATTTGCAAGGTAGGTGTCTGGATCGTCTAGGTCATTTAATCCATCGTAGTCGGTGTCATTGTTCCATGGGGATGTGCAAAGGAGAAGTTCTAACCCGTCTGAGAGCTCGTCAAAGTCGGTGTCATTGAAAAATGGGCTTGTTCCTATCTGTAGCTCTAGGTAATCAGTAACTTGGTCGTCGTCAGTGTCATTGCTAAGAGCGTTTGTTCCAATCATTACTTCAAAACCATCAGGCAAGCCTTCACCATCAGAGTCGGGGTTGGTCGGATTTGTTCCTAAACTGTATTCTTGACCGTCAAACAGTGAATCATCATCTGTGTCAGGTAAAGTGACGTTGGAGCCAAACTGAACCTCAAGAAAATCGTTGAGACCATCAGTGTCTGTATCGTTTTTAGCAGGATCAGAGCCTAACAGAAATTCCTCTAAATCAAACAACCCTTCGCCGTCTGTATCAGTTTTTGTTGGGTCACTACCAAAAGCGATTTCTACTCCATCCTCAAGTCCATCACCATCAGAATCCGATAAAACTGGGTTACAGCCAATCTGTTGTTCATCTGAGTCTGTAATTCCATCGCCGTCAGTATCAGGAACCATGGGATTAGTCTTCAAATTGTATTCTTGTTGGTCTGAAAGCCCATCAGAGTCAGTGTCATTTAAGCATGGGTCACTGTACACGTTTATGATGTAGGTACCGCTTGAGTTAGAAACAGTTATAGCCCAACCTGTTTTTTCAACAGCGTCATTTAATCCGTCTCCATCGCTGTCAAGTAGCCAGTCAGGTAACGGAAGAGGTGCCCCTTCTTGGTCAAGGACGCCGTCACCGTTGGTGTCTTTAGAGTTGGGGTTTAGTCGACTTGAACATTCAAGGTTGTCAGCTAACCCATCACCATCGGAGTCCACCAGCAGAGGGTTAGAGGTGACATGCAAAGTGAACAATTCGCCTCCGTAGTAGAAGACGCTAATCCAACCGGAGATTTCAGAATAATCGGTTAATCCGTCGCCGTCTGTATCGGAGTTGGTTACGTTTGTGCCGTAAACTTGCTCAAGCTTATCATTCAGTCCGTCCTTATCCGTATCGAAAAGATTAGAATTAGCCCCAATACCCAATTCGTACTTGTCGTTTAACCCATCACAGTCCGTGTCCCACAGTGAAGGGTTGCTGATAGTTTCTTGAGCGTTTGTCAAGCCGTCGAAGTCGCGGTCAAGAGGCGTTATGCCCTTCCAGTTTACGAAATCGGATAGTGTAGCGGGTAAAACGTCGAAATACAATGTTTCTGTGCCGAGCGTCTGAATTCCCTTGTTGTAGCCAAGGTATTCTTCAGTGAACCAGTAAAACACGAAGAAATAGAATATTTCGTACTTGTACCATAATTCGTACTGGGTTTTTGAGTTTAAAGTAACTGGGAAGTTCACCATGGCGGTTCCAGGCTCTATCCATCCCCCTACGTCATATTCAACTGACTGCCAACCTGACCCTGAGGTGTATACTCTATTTGCTGCTGGCGGTATTGGAAGCAAAACGTGGACGTCGTTCCAGGGTTTTCTATCGGTAACTCCTAAATGTTTAGCCATAAAGAGCCAATCGGTCAAGTAGGGGTAACCTACTGTGGAGTTTGTGCCAGTTGGGTTTACGATTTCATAATAGGGATGCATTTCGCTGTAAGCCAGAGACTGCCTGTCACCACTTGTAAGTGTCGTGTTTATGCGGGCTGAGAATACTATTCGGTCGCCAACATCGATGCCGTCGCCGTCTTTGTCAATGATATCGATTTTAGGGTCACGTACAATTTTGAGGCTTGGAGTAACCTGCGCCGTGACACTGCACATCGCATTGATAATTGCGTTAAAAAGTTTAGTTGACCAACCGCCAATAGCATCTGATATTGCTATTATAGCAGAGAATATCCAGCCAACAACAGGTATGGCGCTAATCATTCCAAGAGTCAAAGAATAAGCCAAGGTCATGACTGTATGCATCAAGGCGGTGTACAACTGCAGCGGATTTAGGTTGGCGTCTAGTATCGTAAACAGGGAATACAACGCTACGCCGAGATCCAAAATTCCACCGATAGCGGTGAGAGTTAATGAGACTCTTTTGTAAGCCATCATGTTTGCGGTTTTGGATAGACTGACAGTTTGAACGCTTTTCCAGCACGCTGTCCATAAACTGGCACCGGTCTCCATGGTGACTGTCATGATTGAATTGACTAGGCGAGCCCCATGAATGTAAACAAGTGTTGCCATTTTGAGGGCAGTGATTCCGTATAATTTGATGTTTTTAGTGATTTGAGTCAGTTGCGGATCCGCTTGGAACGTTGTTAGGTTAGGGCCAACCTTTGTGGTGAGTTGCTCGCCTACATTCCAAGCAACCATTAAACTGATAAGTGTAGCCTGGGCTTCATGGTCTGATTCCCACGTTTTAACTTCAGAAATCACGTCTTCTGGCTCAAGAGACCGCAGAGTTGTTGTGTTGTAAAGCGCCATCCTCAATGTCTTGGTTGTCACAACTGGTTCAACAGTGAGGTTCGCGCTCCATGATGTACCCGCTGTGATAGTGGTCATTTGGGATAAGTCAAGGCATACAAAGTCGTCTTCTAACGCGTTTATGACTGGCAAAACCTGTGAACCGCCGCCTGCTTGAAGCATAGATAAAACGTTAGGCATCAGTTCGTTTGTTAGTGACATGAAAGCTTCGTCTTTGTGAGAGAAGGAGCCAAGCTGGTTGAATACCTCAATTTCTTGGTTGCTTAGTAAGCTAGGGGTTTCAAGCAGGCTTGAGGTTGAGTTACGCAGAAACTCATATGACAGTAAGAGGTTGGCAGCTATTGTTTCGTTTCGGTTGTGGCTGAAGAACAAGCCTATTTTTGACCCGTAATTCTCCTCCGCGGTTAAGCCGGTGAGCATGAAAGGCTCCTTATAGGTCATCAAGGTGATTTCTTCAGAGATTACGCCCGCATCGACGGCGCTGAACCCTTTACCAGTCCATAAACTACTCGTGGCTGACAGCGTTCCATCTGTTTTGATTTCTAGGTAACGTCCGTTGTAGGCTTTCAACAGTCTCTGCCCAAGCAAAATTGTGGTTAAGCTAGTGGTCCATTTGAATTGTTCTCTGGCGCCAATTTCAGTAGCGTTAGCTAAAACGGCGCCGTTATCCGCAACCGATAAGTATTTTCCATTTTGGGCTTTGAAGGCTACGGTATTCTGGTCTAAGTCAACAAGAAGCAGCCTCTCCCTATCACTAATTGCCGCTGAACTGACAGTGACTTGGCCTTCGCTGTTTACTGAAAGGTACTTTCCATTAGACGACGTCACTGCCGTTGCTTTTTCGTCGTTTATTCCTATAACCTTCCAAATCATCTCCACCTTCATCGACAAATCCTGCGGGACACCTTGGGGGTAGATCATTCTGCCGGTGAACGCAACCGTTGTTCCATACTCATCTACGCCGTAGAGGGGTACATATGCGCTGCCGCCGGAAGTGGTGATGCCGTATTCGATTACGTCCGCTTGGTTGGGGGTGACATTGGCGGTTATATTAAGCATCGGCACAAGATGCAGGTCCTCGGCGGATTTATCAAGGTCTTTCATTGTTCCCTTATCGTCTGCAACCCAATCCCAATACTTGTTTAAGAGCCTCAGGTACTCCGTCTGGTTTGGCCTTACTTGAAAAGTAACGTAGGTAGTTTGTCCATTCGTGCTAATGTTGAATTGTAAATAGTTACTCAAGTCTGATTTTGCAAACGGTGAGAGATCTACTGCGTCGTTTACACCATCCGCATCGTTATCGAAATCCCAAGCGTTAGCCACATTGTCGCCATCAAAGTCCAGCGAGACATTAGTTACCTCGTAGTAGTCGGGTAATCCGTCACTATTTGAATCTGCACTCAAGGGGTTTAACCCGTTCTGCACTTCGTAGAAGTCAGGTAAATTATCAAAATCCGAATCGTTAATTGCTGAAATCTGTACCTATAACAACTTCCACTTTATCATATAGCCCATCAGAGTCAGTATCCACTTGATCCGCTAAAGAGGTAGTCGTCATCAAACCTTCAACGATGTTTTTTAAATCCGTCTTTTCCTGCCAAGGCGAAGCGGTTACTACATTCATAAGAGGAACTGTCGCTTCAGAACCCAACATAACCAGAATCAGAATTAACCCTATGATAACGCTTATTGACCGTTTCAAAGCCTTTCCCTTAAAGGAAAATGGCGGATGAAGGTATATTTAACGCTTGTTCCCTGTTATCTAATAAGCGCCAATTAGCAAAACTGGGCTTAACAAGTGCGTTAACCGCTAGTATGATTTATGAAGGGTGCTAAAAACGGTCATTTGGTTAAGCAAAAAGGTTTTTTAAGTATTTTCCAACCAGTTGCGGCTGAGCGTAAATTGTCTTTAACGCTTTCCACGGATGCTTAAACAGGTTGATTAAGTGTATCCGTTTGTATTCCGCCAACGCTTTAGCGGCTAACTCCTTGACTTGTTGAGGCGTAAACTCGCCTGTAGTAATCAACGGAACACCCCTTGTCTGTCGAGCCTGAGCAAAACTGTTCCAAGACAAATCCTGCGCAATATACCCCTTCGCCTTGCACTCCTCAAAAAGCCGCGTGCCATACGAGGGCGTAGCCATGAACAAGTGCATACCCATATCGTACTTCCGTTTAAGCTCTAGGGCAAAATCCACGGTGCGTTGCATGTTCTGCTTGGTTTCGCCGGGAAAACCGATAATGTAGAAAGCGCCAGTTTTCAAGCCGATTTCCTTTGCGTTCTTTGCAAATTCCACTACGCGGTTGAGGTCAAGGCTTTTGCCGATAACGCGGTCGAGAATTTGTTGGTCGCCTGATTCAACGCCGACGAAAACGCTGACAGCGCCCGACCGCTGCATCTTCTTCAGCAGTTCCATTGGAAGACGGTCTGCACGGACGCCGTTGGGGGTTTCCCAGCCAATCTTGATTTTCCGCTCAATTATGCCGTCGCATATGGCTTCAAACCGTTTAAGGTCAAGCGTCAAGTTGTCATCTTCAAAAAAGATGTTTTTCACTTTGTACTTGTCAACGACGTGTTGAATATGGTCTAGCACGTAGCTTGCCGAATGCGCTCTGAAGCCCTGACCCATGTGCAGGTGCACAGCGCAGAAACAGCAGTTGAACGGGCAACCGCGACTGGTAACCATGGATATGGCGCGGTCTTGGAAGCTTCGGTAGCCGATTTTTTTGTTGCTCAAATAGTTCTCCATGTCAACTAGGTGGTAGGCTGGGTAGGGCAGCTCATCGAGGTTTTCTATGAAAGGCCTTTTTTGATTAACTATGACTTTGCCGTCTTGTCGATAAGCAATGCCTAAAATCTGGCTTAACTCCTTTTTGCCCTCAAAATACTCTGCAATCTCCAAAAGTGCATACTCGCCCTCACCGACGACTGCCAAGTCAACGTTTTTTGCCTCCGCCAAAAAGCCCTCTGGAACAGTGGTAACGTGTGGGCCGCCTACAACCGTGAGGACGCTTGGGTTGACTTGTTTGGCTATTTCAGCAACCTTTAAGGCGTTTTCAATCTGGCTTGTGAATGGTCCAGCAATGCCTACAATGTCTGGTTTACGCTGTTGAATTTCATGCGCAATCTTCTCGTAGGGCATGCCAACAGTTATTATGTCGCCGTTCTGTTGTGGATCAAAATCAGCCATGAAAGCGTCAAGTATCTCAACGCTGTAGCCTTCCTTGTCAAGCACGGCGGCAAGGTACATTAAGCCGATTGGAAGGTTGCCTGCGGGCGGCTCAGAACCAGCGTAAAACACTTGCGGCGGGTTAACGAGAAGTACTTTCATCCTGAATACCCAAGTGAGGTTTAATTGAATCGTCAGGAATATTTAAATTAATTTCAATAGGCACTATTTCATCAAGGCTTTTGTTTTACTGCTGTTTTTGGATTGCTTGAGCGGAAGGTTGTGGCTAAAACAAAAGCAAGCGACACACAGAAAAAGATTACAAACGCAGCTGCTATGCATACAAATAATGTGCTTTCAACGGTGTCATCTATGATTTTCAAAACTACGTCATGCGTTGAATGGCTATAATTAACGTTAAGAATCCAAAAATTGCCTTCAGAGGTACAGTTAAAGGCGGTTTGTTGTCCATCAATATACAGTTTAAGATTCGCAGGGTTGGGTAGAAAACTTTTAGGAACACTTAGGGTGGTGTAACCGGTTGTTTTGGAAGGCCCACTTACCGTGAAAAAGAACTCGTTTGAGGTGGAATTAAAAGTTACAGAGGAAAGTGTCGAGTTCGACTCTACCGCCACATAAAAGTCGTCTGATAAAATGGGGGTAACGCTGATATTCGTAGTCTTATCAAACACTTCAGCAGTCGTATTGTCTGTGTACTCGGCTTTAATGGTGAAAGTTCCTGTTGCGGTTGGAATCCAGCTTGCGCTAAACCTGCCTTCAGCGTCAGTTGTTACTGAGGTTATTGGATACCAAGTTGAAATGCCCGGGATTGAATACCAAAGGATAATTTGCTTACTAGGTATAGGTTTGCCTTCTTGGGCTTCTAGTCTTCCTCTGATATCAATTTGATAGCCAATTTGTTGTTCTTCCAGATTTGTAGATAAAGAAAACTGCGGTTTATCAATATTATTTGTGTTACTGTCAGAAGTAATTCCTTCGATTTTGATGTAATCAATATTAAAGCTACCAAATCCACCCATAACGCTTCGAACATGCTCAAGTGAAAAGGGAAGCCAATATACTGGCGGATGCCCAAAGCCAATAGTATCTGGCCTCAACTGGGAGGCTGCGGATGCTACCGTAACCCCGTTATCAATTAACGAATAGGTTCCGTTTATGTATGTCAACCTGAAAACGTGTGTGGGAGCACTTGGTTCCCAACCATAAATGACTGATTCATATGCGAATGGTTTTTGGATATCTTCTACTAGGAAGTAACCTTTTATGGAGACTTTATCAAAATCAAGGGCTCCTGCCCATAATTGAAGGATAATTTGGTTGTTTGCACTCTCATTCTTGTACTCAAATGGTCCCTTGGTAATCCATATGCCAACGCCCCAATCGCTTATACAACTATATGTGAGGTCAAATTCAACTGCAAAATCGCCGGTAGTTGGAAATGGATTTGCTGCGCTACTAATGCAAGGAAAACTAGAGCCACTGCTTGAAAGATACACTTTGCTTCCTTCTACGTTTATTAAACCCCCGTTAGCTGGATAGCCTGACCAGTCTGTGCTTTCTTGAACAGTCCATTTTTCCGTGTCAACCTCTGACCCGTTGAAATCATCGAAGAAAAATGGTTCTAAGGCTAATGCAAGCTTTAAGCTACAAATCGATGTTGAAGCTAAAAGCACTAAAACAAGAACTACCACAAGAATTGCTTTACTTTTCAACGCTTCTCACTCCACTTCTATAAATAGTCAAAACTGTTTTGAAGATAAGCGTTTTCATCAAGGTTTCTTGACTAAACTCACAATCGGCTTTAGTCAAGAATTCTTGACTTAACCTACATAAAGCTAAAAGTCTACTCTGAGCACACTATTTCAGGGTTTTTAACAGCATCTTCTCTGCTGGACGGGCGTGTTGCTGTTATGTAACAATCACATACGTTTATGAGCGGTCTTTCGGCTTAACTAGCATGTTAGTTTTGAAGCAGTCTTTATGGAGGTGACATGTTTTGAGTTCACAGGAGGAAAAGAAAGGAAAAATGACCGTCGCTGAAGCTGGAAGACGCGGCGGACAAAGAACCGCTGAAACCCATGGACGGGAATTTTATGAGCAAATCGGTAGGAAAGGAGGAGAAAAAGTAGCTGCTGAACGAGGACCAGAATTCTACAGTGAAATCGGCAGCAAAGGAGGCTCTGAGAGAGCAAAGCAGCATGAGGGCACTCCTGAGGCTGAAGGAAAAACCAGCTTGGAAGAAGCAGGCCACCGTGGAGGACAAAAAGTAAGACGACTAATTCAAGAAGGGAAACAGCGCGAGCGAGAGTAAACCCCATTTTTAGGTTGATTTCTAATTTTTAAATTGCTTTTTTTCGCTAAGGAGGTGAAATGTTTTGTCTGAGAGAGAAAAAGGTAAAATGAGTGTTGAAGAGGCTGGAAGACGAGGTGGACAAAAGACTGCAGCTACTCACGGTGAAGAGTTTTACAGTGAAATTGGACGTAAAGGTGGAAAGATAGGTGGTCCAAAAGGCGGTCAGAGGGTTCGTAAACTGATTCAGGAAGGAAAGGAGCATGAAGAAGAGTAAGCACTTGAAGTGAACGAGCAGAATTTCCATAATTTTTAGGTTATTTCAGAATTTTTGATTTTCTAGGAGGTGAGCGTTTGACTAGAAAAGATGAAGAAAAACGTAGAGGTGAAATGACAGTGCAGGAGGCAGGGCAGAAAGGCGGGCAAAAGGTGAGAAAGCTTATTGAGGAAGGCAAAGAGCATGAGGAAGAATAGCCGCCTCTTCTCACTTTTAATAATTTGTTTATTTTTTGGAGGATTTTAAATGTCTAATGGTAAGTCCGAGCTTGAAAGTCGCTCCTTCCTTGATCATTCTTCTGGTAATATGCAGAAAGATGGATTGATGCCCTGGAAATCTAGTGTGCCATCTGTCGATATTGAAGATCAGGGGAAAGCTTTTGTTTTGACAATTGATTTGCCTGGCTTTCGAAAAGCAGACGTAACATTGGAAGTAACATGTGATTGTGTCAATATTCAAGCTCGTAAGCAAGACTCCAAAGAGGTTGAGGATAAAAATAGGAATTATATCAGAAAAGAAAGAGTTTCTCAAGGGTATTATCGAAGAGTTTCTTTGCCACAGGAAGTTGATTCTGATCAAGCTCAAGCCAGCCTCATGGATGGGGTTTTGCAGATTACCTTGCCTAAAAAAGTACGTTTTGAAAAAAAGAGGCTAGTTATCACTTAAAAGTGTCTCTTATTTTTACTTTGTTGAGGAATTTCTTATCAATTGAGTAAAATTACGCTTAAAACTGAGCTAGAAAAGCCATTGTAGGTGTGTTGCGACAGCCACATACGTTTAATAGCCATTTTCGGGCTAGAAGCTTGACAGCATCCTTAGGTTTTGAACATGCCCAATGGAGGTGAAACGCATGTCGAAAGATGAGGAATCGAAACGTGGGAAAATGAGCGTTGCTGAAGCAGGTAGGCGTGGCGGGCAGAGGACTTCTGAGACTCATGGCGAGGAATTTTATAGTGAAATAGGTAGCAAAGGAGGCTCCAAGCGTGCAATGCAACATGAAGGTTCACCTGAAGCGAAAGGAAAAACCAGTTTAGAGGAAGCAGGTCACCGCGGTGGACAACGAGTGCGCAAGCTTATCCAGGAAGGCAAGGCACACGAAAGCGAGTAACATTTTGCATTATCACCTTTCCCGAAAAGTTCTATCTTTAGAAGACAAGAGCACCCAAAGTTGCGTTTAAACAGGAGGTGAATATGCGTTGACTGAAGAAAAAAAGAGAGGACAAATGAGCGTCGAAGAAGCAGGACGTAAAGGCGGTCAAATTGGCGGAAAAAAAACCGCTGAGACTCATGGCCGGGAATTTTACGAGGAAATTGGCCATAAAGGTGGACAAAAAGTCCGTAAGCTTATTCAAGAAGGAAAGGAGCATGAAGAAGAGTAAACAGAGTTTTTTGCTTGTATTTTTCTCAACGATCTTGCATTAGGAGGTGAATGAATTTGTCATCAGAAAAAAAGAAGGGAAAAATGACTGTTGAAGAAGCTGGTCGAATGGGCGGAGAAAAAACATCGGAGACTCACGGCGAAGAATTCTACAGTGAGATTGGGCACAAGGGCGGACAAAAAGTTAAGAAGTTGATTGAGGAAGGTAAAGAGCACGAGCAAGAGTAAGCTCTTTATCTTAAACGCTTTTTGGTCCTATCTTCTTTAGTTTTTTACTATTCTTTCAACAATTTGGAGGTGAAGCACAACGAGTAGCCAAGAGGATGTAACTACCACAAGACGCCGAGGAATAGGTCAAGGAAAAGGAACAAGAAGGCAATATACAAATAAAAGTGGAAAATCAGGCCATGTTAGCCCAGCCATAGTGGAAAGATATTTGGGTGGCATGCATTATCCAGCAGAAAAACAGAATTTAATCGACAATGCTAAAGGAAAAGATGCTCCCAGCGATGTAATGGACTTAATCAATAAACTGCCTGAAAAAACCTACAACTCACCCATAGACATAACTAAAGAAATAGGAAAAATAGAGTAGCAACCCATTTTTTATTCATTGCTTCGTTAATTTCTAATTACTTAATCTGGTTCCTTTTGGAGGTGATTTTTTGACTGTTAAAAGTGAGGGGAAAAGAAAAGACAAGATGACGCGAGAAGAAGCTGGCAGGATAGGCGGGCAAAAGGTTGCTAGAGAGCGGGGCTCAGAATTTTACAGGCAAATAGGTCGAAAAGGCGGGGAAAAGGTTGCTGAGCAACGGGGTTCAGAGTTTTACCGGGAAATCGGCAAGAAAGGGGGAGAAAGCCGTGGAAGAACTACGGGCACAAAAGGCGGCAGGGGAGCTAAAAGGAAACCTGCTAAACGCTAAGTGTTTTTAAATTGAAAAAATGGTACTCTAGCCATTTTACTCTAATAGAGTAAAGATGGGGTTGTTGTTTGTTTTAGGCGTGTTTGTTTTTTCTAATGAACAACACTGCTCCTGAAACGCCGACTAGTAGGAGAACTACTGCTAGTACCCACCAGACAGATGTTGGTTCCATTTCGGCAGAGTTCTGTATTGAGTTTAGTTGAACTTTGATTTCGCCTATGTCTGTTTGTATGGTTGCTATGTCTCCTTGGATTTCAACGATTGTTCCTTCAAGTTCACCAAGCACTGTTTTGATTTCTACAGTGTTGTCTTGAATTATTATGACTCTGTTCAAGATGTTTTGAACCTTTGTTTCTACTGAGCCTATGTCACTGTTTATGGTTGCTATGTCTCCATTCAATGCGGTGATTTTAGCGTTTATTTGTGACAGGTCAACTTTGATTTCTCCCACATTCGTTGTTATGGTTGCAACTGAGTTTTTGATTTCTGTCAATGTAGCGTTTAGGGTAGTCATGTTTGTTTGCAGTATTCCAATGTTGGTTTGAATCGTAAGCAGGTTATCGTTGATGGCTATGATTTCGCCTAATACGTCGCCTATGTTAGTGGTAATTTGGACGTTGTTGTTTTGAATGTTTGTAACTGCAACGTTCAACTCTCCTAGGAACAGTTGGATTGATCCTATTTCGGTGGCGATTGTGACGAGTCCCGTCTTGATTGAGGATATTTCTCCTTGAATTATGCCTATGTCAGTTTTTATAGTTGCTATATTCTCGTTGATGTATAATATGTTGGCGTTTATGCTTTCGATGTCAGTCACGATTGTTCCAATATCCGTTTGGATGCTTACAACGTTTTCTTGGATGCTTGTTATTTGAGCGTTAATTGTGCTTATGTCAGTGGTGATTGTGCCAATGTCAGATTCGATTGTGGCTATTCTTCCGTCAATGGAAACTAACTGGGCATTTATGTCGTTCAATGAAGTTTTTATTGTGCTAACGTCGGTTTGTATTGTTGCTACGTTGTCTTGAATGCTGATTAGCCATGCGTTCCAATTGCTCAAGGTTTCACTTAGAAGGAAACATTTCATTCCTGAACCGCCTGCAACAAAATAGTAGGCTTCATAGACTGCTTCAACCTTTAGGGCGTACGTGCCTGCTTGTGCCTGCATTGGTACGCTGTAGGTTATCCTGTAGAGGCCTTCAGTAACTCCTTCAATTGCGCTTGTAAGGTCGGCTAGAAATGCTCCGTTAAAGTATAGTTCAGCCTGCATTACGCTTGGGTCAACTGGGATTCCAGCCAGAGTTATTAGTGCATAGAATTCTGCTGTTTCCCCGCGGAAATGGGTTGAGCCCACGTCCATTTGTACATCAAGTGATGTTTCAGGTATTTCAGGGTCGCTTTCAGCGAACGCTAATGGTTGGATTAGTATTACAGTACAGATAACTGCCACGAGCAGTATTCCCACTCGTTTATTGTTTATTTTCATTTGCCTTCTCCTTCTTTGCTTAACGGTTTGTCGGTTTTACTTAAATATCATGTTTCAAAAGACGTAATATTCCACGTGTAGATGCCAAGTTAACGCTATTTTTCCGAAAGACTTAATCGTGAACTAAACAATTTTATCTATGGGATTAGTTTTGACTGCCAACAACAACCTTTTAGAATTCATTAAAAGCCAAATTGAAATAGAAAAAAAGATCGTTGAATCAATAAACAAGGCGTTAGTCGGCGTTAATAACCCGCCAGTTAAAGGCGTTTTAAGAGGAATTTCGCTTGATTCAGTGAAGCATGCTGAAATGTACGAGGCAGCTTACACTCTGCTTACTCAGACGTCCACGGCGTTGGCGCAAGAAGACCTTGACAAGCAAAGAGGCATCGTTGAGAAGCATATTCAGATGGAGGCTGACTTGATTCAGAAAATAGAGCTTATGGTGCCCTCTGTTGAGGACAAGAAGGTTAAGCTGCTTTTGAATGCGATTCTGACAGATGAAAAACGTCATCATGCATTGTTAAAGATGGTTCTTGAAATTATTGTGCATGGAGAAACTATCACTGAGGATGATTGGTGGAAGATGCTCTGGGAGGACGTGCCGTTTCACGGTTCACCAGGCGGGTAAGTAACAACTTTTTTTCTATTCTTCTTTTATGGGTCTTTTTTTATGCAGCATCATTCTAACCACACGAAAGAATTCAAAACAAGACTTTGGATATCACTTATCATAACAGGACCCATACTGCTTTTGTCAGAAACCATCCAGACTTGGCTAGGTTTAACTTGGCTACAGGTGCCCCTTCAAAACGAGATTTTGCTTGTTTTGTCAGCAGTGATTTTTGTGTATGGTGGATGGCCTTTCTTGAAGGGAATGGCTCAAGAACTCAAAAGTCGCCAGCCTGGAATGATGACGCTTATTGGCACCGCGATTTCGGTGGCGTTTTTTTATTCTGCGGCGACTGTGCTGGTTTTGCCTGGTATGGATTTTTTCTGGGAGCTTGCCACGTTGATTGATGTTATGCTTTTTGGGCATTGGATTGAAATGAAAAGCGTTCTGGGTGCGTCGCGTGCTCTTGAGGAGTTGGTTAGGGTTATGCCTACAAACGCCCGCGTGCTTCGGGATGGCGAAATTGTTGAGGTCTCCGTTGCCGAGTTGAAGGCTGGCGATGTGGTTTTGGTTCGTCCAGGCGAGAAGATTCCTTCTGACGGCACCGTGGTTGAGGGTGAATCTGCTGTTAACGAGGCGCTTTTAACAGGTGAATCCGCGCCAGTGCAAAAGCTGCCGAAAAGTGCGGTTATCGGTGGGGCAATTAACGGTGAAGGCTCATTAAAAGTTAGGATAGAGAAGACTGGTGAAGCCACGTATTTGGCGCAGGTGGTTAATCTTGTTAAGCAGGCGCAGCAGAGTAAGTCGCGAACGCAGGATTTGGCTAACAGAG
This sequence comes from uncultured Candidatus Bathyarchaeia archaeon, assembly GCA_964391275.1. Lineage (GTDB taxonomy): Archaea > Thermoproteota > Bathyarchaeia > Bathyarchaeales > Bathycorpusculaceae > Bathycorpusculum. The sequence goes on along the minus strand of CAYMLF010000011.1, from coordinate 5,998 downwards.
CGGCGGCGCTTCTTTTTTACACTGCCATCAGCGTTGGGCTTGTTACTTTTTTGGTTTGGGCTTACTTTGTAGGCACTGGTATTGCTCTGGAGCGGTCGGTTACGGTTCTGGTTATTGCTTGTCCTCATGCGCTTGGCTTGGCTATTCCATTGGTTGTTGCGTTGTCTACTTCGATTACTGCGCGAAGCGGCATTTTGATTCGTAACCGAAAAGCCTACGAATTGGTGAAAGACATAGACGTGGTGGTTTTTGACAAGACGGGCACGTTAACTGAGGGCAAATTCGGGATTAACACCGTTATCGCCTACGTTCCTGAAGGTGAGCTTTTAACGAAAACCGCCAGCGTTGAGCAGTACTCCGAGCACATAATCGCCAAAGCCATAGTAAACTATGCAAAAGAGCAAGGCGTGACGGCTCAAAGCGCCAGCGACTTCAAAGCGTTGCCTGGCAAAGGCGCCTACGGCAAAGTGGACGGTGTAGAGATTTACGTTGGCAGCCCAGGACTACTGAAGGAATTGCAGGTTGAAGCGTCTGATGAGCGGGTTGCGGCTTTAGAGGGTCAAGGCAGCACCCTTATCTTCACAGTTATCGGCGGTAAGCTTGCAGGTGTTTTTGCGTTGTCTGATAAGATACGTGGGGAATCAAAGGAAGCCGCTGAGAAACTTATGGCGCTTGGCGTCAAAGTTTACATGTTAACAGGTGACTCTAACCAAGTGGCGCAGTCAGTTGCCAAGAACCTGGGAATTACAGATTATTTTGCTCAGGTATTGCCTGACCAGAAGGCTGAGCGAATTAGCATGTTGCAAGCTAAAGGTTACAGGGTTGTGATGGTTGGCGACGGCATTAATGATGCGCCTGCTCTGGTTACAGCTGATGTGGGCGTGGCTATTGGCGCTGGGACAGATGTTGCAATTGAAAGCGCAGATATCATTCTGGTTAAAAATGACCCGAGAGCGGTTTTGCGGGTTGTAGAGTTGTCAAAGCGCACGTACTCAAAGATGGTGCAGAATTTGTGGTGGGCTGCCGGCTACAATATAGTGGCGATTCCGCTGGCGGCTGGGGTGCTTTATGGTTACGGGGTGCTTTTGCCTCCTGCTGTTGGTGCTTTGTTGATGTCGCTTAGCACGGTTATTGTAGCGGTTAACAGTCAAACGCTTCGAAAATACGATACTGCACCTGTAAATGCAGTTGCCACAAGCGAAGACCACGCGATGCATAATATGAAGATGGACCATTCAGGTCATTCAATGTAGAAGAAGCAAACGCTTGAACAGTAATGTTTTTTTAAGCAGAATAAGAATATGTAGTCAAGGCGAATTTTATGGTTAAAACAATCCTAAAGGACGGAGTTTACTGGGTTGGCGTTATCGATTGGAACCTGAGAGATTTTCATGGTTTTTCAACCAGTAGAGGAAGCACCTACAATACGTATTTGATTCAAGGCGAAAAAACAGCGCTGATAGACACTGTTAAGGCACCGTTTGCAGTCGAGTTTGCCCAGAAAATTTCGGAAACCGTTGATCTGGAAAAGATTGATTATATAATAGTTAATCACGTTGAAATGGACCATTCAAGCGCGTTGCCAACCATTGCTAAACTGGCTAAAAACGCTAAGATTTTGGCGTCGGAGCGTGGTAAAGAAGCGTTGATTGACCATTACGGGCATGAATTTGACCGTGTGGAGACTGTCAAGTCGGGCGACGAGTTGAAGCTTGGAGGTAAAACCCTCAAGTTTTTGGAGGCGCCGATGCTTCATTGGCCCGATAGCATGTTCACTTACTTGGTTGAGGACAAGATTCTGTTTCCCAACGACGCGTTTGGACAGCACTTTGCTACTTCACAGCGGTTTGACGATGAAATTGATAACCACGTCTTAATGGAGGAAGCCGCCAAATACTACGCTAACATCCTCACGCCGTTTGCGCCGTTGATCACCAGAAAAATCAACGAAGTCGTAGCCACGGGCATACCGATTGAGATGATTGCGCCAAGCCACGGCATCATCTGGAGGAAAAACCCAACGCAGATAATCAAGGCGTACTTGGACTGGAGTTCAGGCGCGGCTAGCAAAGGTAAGGTTGCAATCGTTTTTGACACGATGTGGGGTAGCACTGACAAGATGGCGCGGGCAATTGCTGAAGGCGTAAGCAGTCAAGGCTTAGAGGTTAAACTCTTGAAGCTGCGAGCTTCTGACAATACCGAGGCGGTTACGGAAATTTTGGATTCCAAAGCTGTCCTTGTGGGTTCGCCAACGCTGAACAATGGTATGTTTCCAACGTTGGGTTCGTTCTTGACTTACGTGACGGGGCTGAAGCCTAAAGGCAAGGTTTGGGGTTTCTTTGGCTCTTTCGGCTGGGGTGGAGGCGCAGTTCGCGGAATGGTTGAGACCGCTAAAAAGGCAGGTTTTGACGTGTATGAGCCAAGCCTTGAGCTAAAGTATGTTCCCGACGAAGCGGATTTGAAGAAGTGCTTTGAGTTTGGGCAGCAATTCGCCCAAAAAATCAAAGCATAAACTCCCTTTTTATGCTATGTGCATGAATTTTTCTTTTGGTGTAGCGCAGATTGGGCAACGGTCAGGCGCTGAGCCTCCAAACGTGTTCCCGCAAACAGGACAAACATGCATGTCAGCCTGCGGCAAATCCTGCTTGTTTTTAACGGCGTCTATCGCTTTCTGGTACATGCCTGCGTGTATCTGCTCAACCTTGTTTGCATAGTTAAAGCTCAAAAGAGCTTGCGCGTTCTTCTCCTGTTTACCTTCCTCGATGAATTGCGGGTACATTTTTGTGAATTCGTAGGTTTCGCCTGAAATAGCAGTGCTTAGGTTTTCAGCGGTAGATTTAACCTCGCCTATAACGCGTAGGTGGTTCATGGCGTGAACGGTTTCAGCTTCAGCGGCGGCGCGGAAGAGCCTTGCGACTTGAGGGAAGCCTTCTTGGTCTGCAGCTTTTGCAAACGCCAAATACAATCGGTTGGCTTGGGATTCTCCTGAAAAAGCGGCTTTCAAATTATCATTGGTTTTACCCATAAAAGTTCACATTAAAAGTAAATGGAATGAAGGTTATAAATTTACCAGCGTTGCAGTTGCGAGGCTGTTTTTAGAATGTTCCGTCTGCGTTTGATATGAAGTAAGCCGACAATATGGATAAGCCTGCGAATAGAGCCAGAAGCAGCCATGAATAAGACAGCATGTAGGCGTCTAGGGCTGATTTTACGATGACGACGTTTACGATTAAGGGCACCATAACGGCTAAGATTGCTAAGGCGTGATATTTCCGTTTAAACGCCAGTAAGCTGCAAGCTAAGCCGAAGCCGAAAGAGAGCAAACCCAAAGCTGTAAGTAAAAGCCAATCAAACCCGTGCATGATGCCTTCTAAGCCGACTAAGCCCCAGTATAGGCTGATGATTGAAGTAACTGCCAACAAGACAGCTCCAACAAACAGTTTGCTCTTGCCTGAATTGTTAGCTCTCTTTGAGGAGATGAACTGGAGAATCAAGGCGACTAGTGTTAAAGCGGAGCCAAAGATGATTGCGTAGCTCCACACGCGCAAATTCTCAGCATGGGTGAAGCTAAAAGCGGTGCTTGTTGTTGTCCAGCCTTCTTGGGTGACTTTAACGATGGCGTATGTCGTGGGAAAGGCAATTGAGCTTTCTGCCCTGTAGATTCCCTGCGTATCTGTTTCTTGGGCAACAACGCCATTAATGGTTACTGGGGCATCGTGAAGGATTTTTGGCAGAAAAGTTTGGTTCGAATAGGTCGCCCACTCTGGCAGGGTTAAGCCTTCTTCTGGAAGAAGCAGGTATGTAACATTCACCGTAACTGATGCTTTGCCTAAACTGCCTGTGTCCCAGCTTACTAACCCGACATGGAAAGTGTCAAACCAAACCACGGCTGACTCAGCTTTAAAACCGCTAACGTCTGAGTCTTTAATTTCGTCAGTGTAGGTTTCATCGTTTTGTGTGGTTAAACCGATGGGTGTGAATGTTAAAATGTCTGCTTTTGTGGTTGAGTAGTTGAAGGAGAAGATTCCTGTTGTTGTGTTAAGCGTTAAAGCTTCCAGCACTTTGTTTCCGCTGTTTTTCACTTCAATGTAAGCTGTTGCGTTCTCTACTGGGGTGCCAGAGTTTGCGCCGTATGTCCAGTTTGCTGAAAAAGTGAGTGCCCAATTATGCCCTACTGTCGTGTACATTTGCAAGTTAGGAGTTGTAGGCTTAACTGTCACGTAATAGTTGGTTTCGGATTGGGCGGTTACGCTGCCAGCAAAGACTGGCAAAACCAACATGGCACACAGCAAGGTTAAGCAAGTGAAAGTTTTAGTCTTCAAATGTCTTCCCTTTCAAGGTAGGTTATCACTTGTTTCTCTTTAGGTTTTAGGTAAAAACCTCACGAAGGGACATGCTCAGATTGAATGGAGGATTCTGGTTTTAAGCAGCTGATTTGTGAAAGTCGTGTTTTAACAAAAATAACATAAGGATGAGCTTTTATGGTTTAAACATAAAGGCTACAGTGATGAGCGGTACACGACGGGTAAAAGAGTACTTGGTGCCAATTGTACTGATTGCAGTAATGATAATTTCAACTTTGACAGTTTACCGAATGTACCCTTCAGAAGTTCAAGCTAAAGCAGACCCAGACGTGAACGTTGGCATCGCCTTCTGCGGAAACACCACTGCCGAAGCCAAGTTGCTCATTGACCGAACCAAAGATTACACTAACCTGTTCATTTTGGATTCAGGCGGAAACCCCATAAGCCACAACCGCACGCAAATCGAGGAAATATGCGATTACGCAGTTTCCCAAGACCTCAAAATCATAATCAACGTTGGAACAATCTATATTGACAGCTGGTTCTGGAAGTCAACATCAATCGCAGAGGTTACGGCAAGTTGGCAGCAACGGTGGGGCGACAAATTCCTTGGCATCTACTATAATGATGAACCTGCTGGGATTCAGATTGACGGCAACTGGACAAACTGGTTTAACCTCTACAATGCAAGCCTAAGCGAAATTGAACACGAAACCGCCCAAACCCTCGATTTAATATTCAAAAAAAGGCAAGAAGCAAAAATCAACGGTACCCAGCCAGATGATTATGACGCTGAAACCCGCATGTTTGTTCAAGGCGTGATTAAAGAAGACCCTGGACATGCTTTGTTGAAAAAAGCTGGCGTTAAAACCTTCACGGCTGACTATTGCCTTTACTGGTTTGACTATTTAGGCGGGTATGACACCATGTTTGCTGAATTGGGTTGGAACCACAGTGTCGCCCAGCAAATCAGCCTCGTAAAAGGCGCTGCGCGACTGCAAAACAAAGAATGGGGCACCATTATAACTTGGAAGTATGATCAAGCGCCTTACCTTGACAGCGGCAGAGAAATCTACAACCAAATGCTCGCTTCCTACCAAGCTGGGGCAGAATACATTATACTCTTCAATTACCCAATCCTAAGCGACTATGGCGTGATGAAAAGCGAACATTTTATTGCGCTTAAACAGTTTTGGAATGACATCACCCGTAAAAATTTTGAGGATTTAAGCCAGCCGCAAGCGGTGTTGGTTTTGCCGAGAAATTATGGTTCAGGATTGCGAAGTGCAGAGGATACGATTTGGGGTTTTTATTCTGCTGATGATAAGTCGCAGGTAATTTGGGACGCCATGGGTAAGCTTTTGGAGCGGTATGGTGTAGGGTTGGATATTGTTTATGAGGACCCAGCGTTCCCAGTTGCCAACGGTGGGTATGAAGCGGTTTATTTCTGGAACCAATCTATCTAGTCGAGAAAGGATTGAAGTTAAAGGACTAGAGTCAAGATTTCTTGACGAATACCGGTCTTTATACAAGGGAGGGGTCTATCGCAAGAGCAACAGCGACGCGTCCATCATTGCTTTATATAAGGGAGGGGGGGGTCACAGCTGAGAGACCTCGCCGTCTTCAACATAGCCCAGAATCCGCCTTTATATAAGGGGGGCTATAGAAAAAAATCGCAACTACTAACAAGATTC
>CAYMLF010000010.1:0-23087 GCA_964391275.1 uncultured Candidatus Bathyarchaeia archaeon | reverse complement strand
AAATATTTAATCAATTACAGCAATTCTGAACAACATGCATATATAGATTAAGGTTTTACTGTCAGCATATATATCTAGTTTGGAGCTGTTTTCATTTGCGTTTTCTGAAAAGCTTCTGGCCTTCCATTTCTGTAACGTATTCGAAGCCGACTTCTAAGAGTTTGCATGCTTCTTCAACGGTCGATGCCACTTTGACTATGTAGTCGTTGGAGCTTTCGCCGAATGCCATCTTCTCCAAGTTAACGTAGATCTGCGTGGTAAGGACGCTTTTATGCCCCAGCAGTTTTGAGATATAGAAGATGTCGGGTTTTTTATGGTACTGCATTGTTGCGTACCAGTGGCGGATGAGATGGAAGTGTATCTTTGCGATGCGTGGGTTACTTAGTCGGTGGGCGATGCGTCTTCTCTGGTTGATTAGGCACCATGTTGCGCTGCTTTTGTTCATTCTACCGAAGACCTTGTCGTTTTCTCTTCTCAGGTTGCTTAACATGCTTATCAGCACTGTTGATACGGCGAAGACTCGGGGTGAGCTGTGTTTCTCTGCTTTGCGTAGCGTAATTGTGCGCATGTCAAAGTTTATGCATGCCCAAGTTAAGCTAAGGCATTCGCCCAGGCGCATTCCTGTTTCTTTCATCAGTTGCAGTAAGGCGCTGAGTCTTTTTGCTGAGCCTGTTATGAGTGCGTCGATTTCGGCTTCGGTTGGCAGGAATTCTGGCAGTTTCTCGATGTAGTCGTATTTTGGCGGTGTCCAAGTTTTGCCAAGGAACGTTAGGAATTTAGTGTAGGCGCAGGAGTAGACGAATTTTGTGTTTTCAACCAAGTTCATCTTTGCGAGGGCTTCTTTTACGTTTTCTGGGTCGTTTATGTTGGCGTGTCTTGCTATGCTGCGGAGGGCGGTGTTGAAGGTTTTGACTGTTGAGTCGGATAAGCCGTCTTTTTGGCAGTAGAGCGCGAACTGGAGCAGTTTGCCTTTGACGTCTGCATCAGTAATTTGTCCCATTCCCGCAACGGTTTTTGTTTCCGTTGCAATGTCCAAATTTTTCGCTTCCTTGAAAGTTGCGCATATTTGGCGTCTAGAAACTATGGCTGTCTCGGTATTTATTGACCATTTTGAATTTTCTTTTGGTGGTTTTTCGGTGAATCTGTAGTTGCAGTTCCTGCAGAGCCAGCGCTGAAACACTGAACCATCAGGATAATAGCGTTGACCGTCACGGTAGAGACTGCTTGACCCACACTCTGGACACATAACGGCATGATCGGCTTGGCTGCTTGAACTCTCGTGGCCATGCTGAGGCTCACCTTCTCGGTTAACTTTGCACTTGAAGCGCAAGTGAGAAGATTCGGGGTTGCTTGGAGCCTCAGCTTCAGCCATTAACGGATGGACCCTCTTTTACGTTTTATACCCGTTATATTGCTGGACGGCAGAGCAGGCGAAGCTGTGCCAACTGAATGGTTGCGCTGTACGTACCTGAAAGGGCTTATCTGAATAGTTCTGTTTTCGTTCAAGTTGATGCTGGCAACGGTTAAGGTTCTAAGCTGCCTACCTATTCGTCTCATTGTTAGGCATCCTCCAATGGCTTTTCCTTGTGCTCGTAATCGTCGAGATGTTCATCCATGATCTGCCATGCTTCTTCGCGAGCAATCCGACGAATCAATTCAACGAGACGCGCAGGGTCCACTTTTTCCTCAGTCAACTTTGCCCTTCCTCCATGAGCAGCTCTTTAGGCAAAAACCGAGTTTGTGGATAGTTGCACATTTATAGGGCCGATAATTCCGAGCCAGCAAATCTCTAATGTAATAGAGGCTTTTCTCAAAGTCATAATCAGTTTGATACTTGAAGAGTTCGGCAGTTTGTCCTACAGAAAAGCCCTTGTTTAGGAATTCAGTGGCTATCGCAATCCGCATCGCATGCCCAGCAACGCCTGATAAATCAGCACACAATGCCGCGTCAACACAGGGTCTTATTTGCTCATGCCTCGTCGAGTTGTAACGGTATGCGGGCCGTCGGGTTTGCTGTTGAATTTTACTTTGGCAGAGTCCGCAAAAATCTTCTGCTAAGCTCTGCTCTTTGAATAGAGTTATGCTGTTTAGGCTGAGGCTTTTCCGTTCCATGTTCACGGGTATACAGGGTTTGAGGCTTTTTTCGTGAATCGAGTAAGGTACCCTTGCTAGCCTCTTTATGTCACCTAGAACCTGGCGATCCAAGGTTTGGAATGAGAGCCCTTTCAGGAGCATTTCCTGGGCTGTCTTGTAGAACGCTTTTGCGGTTTGTGCTGAATCAAAGTGTTCTCTTTTTTGGAACCAAACGTAGATGTGGTAGCCTTTCGAGCCGCTGAAGCATACAAGCGGTTTAACGCCGTAACCCTCTTGTAGCACCGTAGCAAGCATGTTTGCTTCTTTCCAAGCGAGGCTTAGGTCTGCGCTGTCAAAATCAAAGAACAGCTTCTCAACACAAGAAACCATATTACGTTCGTTGAAGGGTTGAACACTCATCCAAGCCGGAGCACGATTCCTCATGCACCAAGCGAGGTATTCTTCGAAAGCTGAGGGAGATGTGAGGAATACTCGGTCGCCATTGAAGACTTCTCGCCCATAATTGGGCACCTCAAACCATGAACGCCAAAAGCCCTGAACCTGCAGTGCGCCTAAGTTTTGGTTAGTCGTGGTGTTCCCTCCATTCTGCCCTTGTAAACGTGCGTTTGATGGTTTCAAAGCATGATGGGCATTTGCTTAGAACATCGCCCTGAGGCGTCACCACTTTGTACCCAGCTTTCTTTGTGCATGAAGAACAATCGCCTGAAGTATCCTGCCAGTACACGAAGAGAGGCTTTGGCTGGGCTGCTGGGTCACGGGAGTCACGCAGGTCACGGTTTTCCTGCACGGTGAAGTCACTGCTTTGGGAAGAAGAAGACAAATCCCTGCCGCCCATGTTGTCTTCTTTTTCTTTCTGCCCCAAAGTTGGATTGAAAGAAGAAAAAACGCTTCTGCCGCCAAAAACTGCCATTTTTTCTTCTTCTCTTAGAGAAGCCGCAGCTGTGCTGTTTTCTTCATCGCACATAAAAACCGTGACTCCCGTGACCTCCGTGACCAACCTCTCACCCAGAAGGCTCCGACTTTGAAAAACGCTCCTTGGAACATAGTCTACTATGAATTCTTTTAGCCGCTTCTCTAATCGTTCAGGTTCGAAGAAGATGACTCGATATGATTTGCCACAGTCTTTGATGAATGGAGGCAGCCCGGCGCTTGCGATGTTTAGGCTTTTGATGGCTTTGCGGATTGATTGGCTGCTCCATTTAAAATGCAAAGCCAAATCCGACGTCGTCAGCGGCTTGCATTCCAACCGCTCACGCTCGCCTTGCTCTTCCACTTCTGCTTGGTCTAGGAAATAGTAGGTGTTTGACTGCCAGTGTTTAAAGAGGTGTTCGCTGATTTTTTCCCAGAAATAGTTGACCAGTAACCCGTCCATGCTGTTTGTTTTCTCTTCAATCTTTAGCTTCTGCACTGCCTTAGCCGTCTCCGAGATGGTTTCTCTCAGCGAGGGTTCATAACGTGAAAGCGCCAAGAGCGGAAGCAAACTTGCAATTAAGCGGTGGTCGATTAACTCATCGATCCAAGAGTCTTTTTTGATGGCTATTTCTTGATGGTACTTCATGCGCAGATAAAGCAGCTTGTTTTGAAATGATAAGCCTTCTTTTAGCATCTCGTCAGTCTCTATGACGGGCAAGCGTTTGTCGCTGGCTTCACTGTAGAAGGGCAGGGCTCGGCTTTCGGTGGCGTTGTCGTCAAAGGGTTTGCGCTGCGTCAAAATAGTTAAGCCAAAGTTGGTGAAGGTATCTGTTATCCGCGGATTCTTAGGGTTCTGTCTACTCAGCGGCGTTCCTGTGGCACGGCAGTTGAGAAAATGCACAAGCTCGCTCTTCTCGTTAGTGTTGGCAAAGTCTGCTTCGTCTAGGACTAGAGTGCCTTGCCAGAGGTCTAGTGGCCGGTAGAGGCTTGGGATCCTGTGAGTGGACATTTCAAAGTAGGGTCTATAGCTGAGTGTTCTTAGCAGGAAGGCTAAGCGGTTTTTGCCCGACTGGCTGGGTCCTCTTATGGGGATGATAGGGGCGAATTTGCCTGCGCCTGCCACGTCGTATTGGGGGTTGGTGATGAAGCGGTCGAGGAACCATGAGCCCACGGTTATTCGGGTTAGAAGCTGTATCATGGCGTCTCTACCGCATGAGTCGTAGGCTCTTTGGGCGTACCCGTCTATCTCGGAGAAGGCCTGTGTGAAGGTGGTCTCGGTTATGCCTGATGGGAGAAGAACGAGGCCCTTTCTTAGGGCATCGTTGTCTACTGGCATGTAGATGATTTTTCTGCCTTTGACGTCGACTTCGCCTAGGTCTATTTGGGCGGCTTGCTCTACTTTGCCTGTGCTGTAGTGGTAGATTAGGTATTGGGGCGGGTCTTGGCGGTTCCAGACTTCTTCAGCTAAAAAATCGCTTGTGGTTATGGTTGGTTTGGGAATCAGAACCGTTTTTTCTTGTATGTCTGCTTGGCATTTTGAACACTTCTTGGTGTTTCGCTGTACTGATGCGCCGCAGTTTGGGCATTGGGCTTTGTTTGATTGACTGCGGCTGAGTTGGTTTTCTGTCATCGGTAAAAGTGTGCTCCTATGTTTTGGGTTTGAGTTTTTGGCGGTAAATCTTGTCCTCTGCATATAGCCAATACGAGTACTGGTATGCTTCACCGTGGTATCGGTCCTTGATGGTAGCGTTACTGTTGCGCAGGATGTTGTAGGCGCTTTGCCACTTGTCTTGGAGGTTGTTTTGTTTATAGGCGACCTCGAACTGGCCGAGTTTGGCGCCCTGCTGTAATTCAAACTTTAGGATATTGAAGGCGGTTTCTTGGACTGCTGCAGTTGCCTTTTGGGCTTCTTTTACTTCTGGTGGAGCTAAAGCGTCTATGTACTCGTTTGCGGCTTCAGTGATCATCAGTGAGGCGTCGCGGAGCTTGACTAAAAATTCGACCTGCTTGTCCACGTCTACTCCTCCGCTTGTCTGATTTTGGTTAAAGGTTTCACGGTGACGCTGCCGTTGCTGACGACTTCCACCTGGTCGCCTGCGTTTAGGGCAAAGTATCGCAGCCATGCTTTAGGCAGAATTATGCCCATGCTGGTTTTGCCGATCCTTACGATTTTGCGGTTTTCTTTTTGAGGCATTTTTTGTTCACCTTTGTTTGCACAACACTTAAGAGTAAAGTCGGCTGCCAATAGACTGCAAAGGTTTCAGCTTGGAAACTCGAGTGTACGGAGGCATTTCTGTGTCGCATTACGAGAAAGCTGTGTTAGATTTGCTCAAAGAAGGCCCTAAGCAGAGAAAAAGCCTTGTTGAGCATTTATGTCCCAAAGTTATGTCGCAAAAGAAGCTGCAGAAAACGCTCAACGAGCTGGAAAGTGCAGGTAAAGCGGTTAGCGTTTCCAGGCGGGTCGAGGGACGCAAGAACTGGACCACATGGTATTTGCTGCCGGGGCAGGAGTACCTTTTTGATGTTGATGCAGCCCGCATCATCGCTGCTGTTGAGCGGTTGAAGTCTGTGTTGCTTAGGATGCCTACGGTTGATGAAATCGCCGTTGAAGCAGGCATCACCCCGCAGGAAGCTGAGCAGCTGGCGTATAAGCTGGCTACTCAAACCAGCTGGTTCAACCCTGCGCCTGAGCTTATCCGTGACGCAAGGGTCAAGTTGGGTGAAGCGCTGGTTTGTGCTGCAAGAATCCGAGACAAACATGTATCGGAAGATGGCAAATCAGAAAACTTCGATTACGATGACGAACTTGGGGTTGTGGAAGAGGCTAAACGGTTTCTCAGAGAGTACCCACAACTCGTGCCCAAACTATCAGACGACGGGGACGAGGTTGTCTCGTGGAGTCCAGAAGCCCTCAGATTTTTGAGAGAGCAGTACACTCCAAAGGACAGAAGAATACCCTATCTGGGAATAGCAACCCCCGGACATCGCTAACTCCTCTGCCAATTCACGGTATGCACACTTTGGAAAGAAGAAAAAAATGGATGTTTCCACGGAAAATGGTGTTTTTCTTCTTTCAGACGCTTAAACCTAAATGGTAGTAGCGCCTGCATACATAGCAACTAAATCGGAAGAACAACAATTGGAAAAAACAGTCCGTTATTCTTCCAAACATTCATGAAAACACTCACAGGGGCAAACGCTACATCAGGTCTCCAAACATGGAATCCGACTACTCAGTCAACTGGTTGTCCCAACATTCCCAGCACATACCCTCGTAATCGATGTATTCCTGCTGGGTGATTTCTTTGCCGCAGACCTCGCAGAAATGCTTTTTCCGAGTTGACATTGCTCCTCTATTTGTTCTTGGTTGCATGCGGTTTTATGCTTTTTGGGTTACTTAACTGTAGGAAAAAACCAAGAAAACGATCAATTATGTGCAAATATTTAAATTAAAATCACAAATATAAAATGAGGCAACCAAGCGTTTGATAGAAGTCAAACTTAGAACTCTTACGCCCCTCTGGACAGGCAACGTAGACCGTGACAGCCCAAGTCTAAAGGAAACGGGACTTCTCGGGTCGATGAGATTTTGGTATGAAGCGTGGGTACGAGCCCTCGGCGGTTCTGCGTGCGACCCCGCATCTAAAGGGCATAAATGCGAGTACAAAGGAGAAAAAGGTAGCATCTGTAATGCTTGCCAACTTTTTGGCTGTACCGGTTGGGCAAGAAAGTTCAGGATTGAATGCACAGGCTTTGAATCTACCCCGTTGTTTTTAGTGACATCTTCTAAGATAAATCAAGGCTGGCTGAAACGAATATTTGAGAAGCAAAACAACGCCCTCTTTGGAAGAGCCAGTCTAAAGCTAACAGCCGAAGATAAAAATAACGAAGATGTTTTGCTTGCAACACTTTCCATGATGGCTAAATACGGCGGTTTAGGAGCCAAAACACAACATGGATTTGGCCAATTTATTATTGAAAATCTTGATACAAAAAGAGTGGAAAATGGATTATCAATTATCCGAAGAGAGATAAGCGAGAAAACAGAAAACACTCACCAACCTAGCTTGTCCAAATTTTTTGTTTTGAAATTCAAGATAGACGAAAACAACGGAATCGTGGATTACTATTTGAAAAATCCGTTTATGATTGGAACGCCCTCCAATAAGTATGGAACGTATATTCCTTGCAGTTTTGACATTCGATTTAAAGGAGCAATTCGATACCAGAATTTTGGATTGCGTGACCACTTCAAAACAAAATACGGAAAAGATGCCGCGGAAGGAATATTTGGCTATAGCAGAGGCGAGAACAAGCGGCAAGGAAGCAAAATATTTGTCAGTCATTTATTCAAAGAGAATGATTCAGACAAATTTTATTTTCTTAAAATTTGGGGGTTTACTCAACCACAACTATCGACAAGAAACGGCCCTATTGACCTTAGAAAAGAAATCACTAATCACATACAAGGCAAGTTTAAGCCAGTTCTGTTAGTATTTGATAAAACAGGTAAAGAACTGAAGGAGGTATCAAAATAACAATAAGCGACTTTTACGCAAAATTTTACAAGAGCAATTTTCTTCCAGAGATAGAAAAATGGGCTGTCAACAAATGGAAAGACATTGAAAGGAACAAGCAGATTAAGCCGAAGCATAAAGCTCGGAAGTCAAAGGATAGCCTAGAACAGGATACTAAAATATTCCATGAGATTGTATCTAAATATCTTTACGAGAAAGAAGTCTATTCCCTGACATATTATGCTAAAGCGCAGGTAGTTTTGCAGAATATAGTCGAAAGTAATGTAAAGGATATACAAAATTGCATCTTTCAACTACAAGATCGGAGAGACGGAAAAAAGATTAGCAAACTTGATTTAAGCAACAATCCAAAGCAAGCATACGAGCAGTTACTGCATCCGTCTACCAAAGAGTGGTTCCATTTTCCAGAAGTACCTGTTTCTCTATCAAAAATGTTTGCGCCGTCTCCCGTACGATTGGCGGGTGTTTCCCACTTAATACGGATAACTTTTAAGCTTAAGAAGCCCTACATCAGCTTGGATGATGGCCCATTCTACATTATAGACAATCCAGTGGTTAAGGACACTGTCTTAGAGATTCCAATGATACGCGCCACAACCTTGAAAGGTGCCTTAAGATATGCAGCGATGAAAACAAGGCTATTAGATGCTACGTCAACTGATGTTGACTTCTACGTGAATGAAAGGATAAAGCTCGTCAAGTTGTTTGGGAGTGAAAAAGACGTTGTTGAGAAGTTTTTGGATAGCCAATTCAGACGGAAACTTGCAGGGGAAAAATCTGTTCAAGCGATTAAGGAGCAAATGAAACAAGCTTTTTCAGAAAGCGGAAACAGGGAAGGAAGACTAATTTTCTATCCAGTTTTCTTCGATTCAGTGGGGCTGGATGTCATTGCTCCGCATGACAGAAGAACGAGAACCATTGCTGAAATGGGACATATCCTCTTTGAAACAGTGCCGGCGGGTGCGCAGGGGACTTTTTCGCTTTTGTATTTTCCCTTTGACCTTCTTACAGCACTCAGAAGCGGAGATAGCACCGCCAAGGCAAAAGCCATTAAGGAAATACAAGAGGATTTAGAGGTTTTAAAAGAAGCCATTCCAGCAATGCTTCTAACTTACGGGTTTGCAGCCAAGAAAACAAGCGGATACAGCACTGTAGAGGACAAGATAGAATTTTCCATTGATTCTAACGAAATAAAAGGGCATGGCTTTAGTGAATTCAAAGAGCAAATGGCTTTTTTAATAAAGAAAGTGGGTGAACTTGATGTCAAACAATCAATCAATTAAAACAATACAAGACTGCAGAGATGCCATAATTTCTGTGGAACTTGCTTGTTTATTACATGACTTGGGTAAATGCGCTTCCAGCTTCACCCAATATATGCTCGAGTCATCACAAACTAAGAAGTATAACCACATGAATGTTCTTAAAACTGATGAGGCGTTAGTAGAAGGAAATGGTTTAAGAGATTTTTTCGAAAACCCCTTAGCAACAAATTTTTTGAACTCCATCCAATCACGTTGTTTACCTAACGAGTGGGATTTGAATCAAATTTCTATAAAAGATTTCATAGAGAAGCACGAAAGAACTGAACCAAAAGCAAAGTTAATTGCTTTTATGCAGATCGCAGACAAAAAGGATGCGACTGATGATAGGAACATGCCTCTTTTAAAGCAAGAAAAAGAAACATACATTTCATCCATCTTTGGAAAGGAAAAAAGAGCCGAAGAATTGGACAAAGCGAGAAAGGAGTTCTACAAGGAGTTATCTAGCGTATGGAAAAGCTACAAAACACAAAAAGATATGCAAAAGCTGAGAAAAGACATTTATGATGCTTTTGATGAACTAAAAAACGCCCTTGCTGAGACAAGAAGAGCTGCTAATGACGTTTCGCTAGTAGATCACGCTTATGCAACTGCGGCAATTATGAAGGCGTTAGTTTGTGGGGATGTTCTGGAAAATTTTTCAAAACCTTTTCAGAGTTTACTTCCAACGTACAGACATTGGAAAGCAAAGTTGAGAATTCTTGGCATAGGATGGAATACAAAAAAATTGTTTGCTGAAACTCAATCGCTCTCAGGAATTGCAGGAAGAGAACTGCTGGTAGAGAGAGTTAGACAATACCTTGAAAATTTTTTGGAATATGATGTCCCGATTGGAAACGTAATCTATAAGGATCAAAATACGATTTGCTTTCTGGTTCCTGAAAATAGTCATGTAATCTTTAACGAGCTAAAGGAGCAAATAATAAAAAATATAGATGCTCTCACTGATGGCGCATTAATTCCAGCATTTGAGTTGAGTAAGTCTAGCCCGTATCCAAACAAAGTTGTCACAAAAACTATAGAAAGACTGAGAGAAAAAAATGCGACACCGATTCAAGAAAGTCTTATGCCTACATGGGTCAATCGATGGAGTACAAGTGTTTCCTCTGAAATTTGTACACAGTGTGGAAAAAGACCTAGAAGGAGCAGCGAAGAACTCTGCGAGTTTTGCATAGAACTAATTAGAGAAGGAGCATCTGATAGCACAAAGAAGGCAATCGTTACGCCCTCTGTTTACAATGAGACTGTTTGGATAGACGAGATTGCTGATAAAAATGGACATGTGGCTTTAGTTTATGGTTTGTTGCCTCTCGGAAAATGGCTCGATGGAACTTTGCTCAGGTCACTTAGTATCAAGACAGTACAGGATATCAAAAATGTGAATCAGAAAGAACTTATAGAAAAATTGACAAGTGGGACGGAAATTCGGGAATTTTTTGCAGACTATTATAAACTTATTACAGCATTTCAAAAATTTGAAGAGCTTTTGAAAAACCATTGTTTAGAAGATGCAGCAAAATTACTCCAACCGTTCCTTGACCCAAAATTCAGACCGCGAACAACAGAACTTTTGCAGGACACATACACGGGGCTCTACTCTAGGGCAGAACCTCAAACGCCAGCAGGAGTTCTTGAGGTTACGATGACAAAGCCACCTTCGCCTTCACGTATTAGAAAAATCTGGAATGAAACCCAAAAGTTCTTCCAAGAGTTTGCTACCATAACACAAGCTTCTGTTTGCTCCGAAATAGGGGATTACTGTTACAGATTAAAATTTAAACCAAAATTTTTTGATAAAGAAGATGAACAGCTTCTGAAATCCATAAAATCTCCAATTCTTGAGGTTGACAAGTTTGATTCAGAAATAAAGCTTCCAAAAAGCGATCTCTTCTGGGATGGAGAATACGCTTACACAACAATAAGGCTTGAGCACTACGCGTCAAGCAGTGTTACAAAGGAAAAATCAAAAAAGGCACTGTTAAACGAAAAACAAGAACACATTAAACAAGTTACCGAGAAACTTGCCACTTCAAACAAAACATTCGTAACTATAAAGGAGAAAAGGAACAAACGAGAGAAAATCGCATTAGCTATAGAGTCGTACAGTTTTGAAAAATACATACCAGTTAGAACAATCTTGGTGTCTCCTAACTTGTTTGTCACTCTTGTACCCGCAGAACTAGCCCTCAGCATCATACAAAAAGAATACTTGCCAAAGTATCAGGAGTGCTTTGGGAAGGTAGCTGACAGATTACCGCTTAACATGGGCATATTGTTTTTCAAACGAAAATTCCCATTATACATAGCAATGGACGTTATGGCAAAACTTGCTGATAACCTGTTGTCTTTATCATCTGAACGACGCATGTTCAAAGTTGAAGACCGTACTGCTACAGCATTGGTTTTGGAAGAAGACAACAAAGACAAACAGAAACTATGCAACAAAGAAAAGTGGCTAGTGAAATACAAATGGGAAATTGATGATAAATTAGGCGACAACAGTGAAGACTTGTATTACCCCAATTTCATTGTTGCAACAGACAATCCTGATGTTAAGAAAAAAGAGACGTATTTTGAGTTAGGCAACCTCGGCTCGATATTAAACGTCAAAGATATTGAAAATGGCATGTCTGTAGAGATATATCCGAGCTTGTTTGACTTCCATTTCTTAGGAGCCACAAGCGAAAGATTCCATCTCTTCTCGGATGGCTTCTCGGATAGCAAAAAAAGGCAGCACCCGATACTGGGAGACTTTGGAATGAGACCTTACTTGTTAAAGGACATTGAGAAAATGAATGAACTCTGGGAAATAATAAGCCCGGAAAAAGGAAAACTCACAACCTCACAAATCAAGAAACTAGAATATGCATGCATAACAAAAATTGAAGAGTGGTTCCGGTCAGGGCAAAACTTGACAGCAAACCCTGCCATTGATGAGACATACAGGAAATTTGTTGATTCTTCAATTGCCAACATCCGTAAGAGCAGATTATCCCCTGATGAGAGAAGCAAGTTAACGGAAGCTGTTCTCTCAGGGATGTTTTTTGATGTTGTAGAGTTATTCCTAACTTTAAAGTCATACAATAAAGAGGTGGAATAAATGAACGGAATATTTGAAAGAAAAACGTACTTCGGCATGGCAGTCGACCCCATCCATGTAGGAACAGGCGGCTACACATTAGGACGCGTAGACAACCCCATACTCCGAGACTTCGACGGCATCCCAAAAATTCCCGGCACCAGCATCGAAGGAACGGCCCGAACATACGCCTATTTCCAAGACGCAGGAAAAAACCAAGCGTGCGCTAAGGGCAAAAAAACAAAAGAACTGCAGCCTTGCGGCAATTGCCCACTATGTGTTTCCTTTGGCTACGCCACCGATGACCATAGCAGACAGGGCATGGCAATCTTCTCAGACGCAAAGATACTGTTCTTCCCCGTGGCTTCTTTAGTAGGTCCAGTGTGGGTGACAAGCCCAAGCAAACTAAAAGAACTAAACATACCTCACGAAGCGGCATGGCAAAACTTTGACAAAAGCGAAACAGCAATACTCTCCACTCACTTAAAACAGAAACTGGAAAAAACAGGCTACATAAACTTCGGATGGCTCCTGCTCCAGATAGCAGCAACCTCGCATAACTTGTCCGCTGACAAAACTCTCGAGGGAGAAAAATCTTTCAAAGATCGAGGCTTCGACAAACAGGAAATCTTTGATAGGCTGGTGATAGTCAGCGACGCCGTCCTCCATCAAATAGTCAACTCAAACCTTGAAGTTAGAACATCAGTTTCCATAAACCCAGAAACAGGCGCAGCGGAAGAAGGCGCATTATTCACCTACGAAGCAATCCCACGGGGAACCATACTCTATTTCACCATGACCTACCAAAACCCAAAACGCTTTGACATCGAAAGCGCAGACCTAAACAAAGTCAGATCCACTGTCGAATCCAGCTTTGAACTATTCGAATTCTTAGGCGTAGGCGGAATGGGAACCAGAGGCTTCGGCAAACTCAAAATCTTCAATAGTAGCAAGGTGAACGAAACATGAGTTGGCAAAATATCGACAAAGCATGCGCCAAAATCGGCTTTAATATACCACAAAGCAAGGATAGCAAAAACGCCATCCAGAAAGCGCTGGGCATCCTTATGCAAGACGGCATCTTCGCTTACATCATTTGGCTAGAGTCAAGAGGCTCGCTGAAACCATCCCAAAATAATATTGATGAAGCAACCGCAAAAAAGATTCATGAAGAAAGTTACCTACTGCTGAAACAAGTAAACTTACTTTCAGATAACACGAACTACACTAAGCTTAAAGAAAAACTAACCGAAGCCAACGGAATTCTAGAGGACATCCACAAGATGTTTCTGGTGAAGCAGGTTCTGGAAAGAATGTTGATGTACGCGTTGTATCGAGCCAAATCACTTGAATGACGTGAATCAAATGGGCTGGAACTGTTATAGAGTAACGCTCGAGGCAAAATCGCCGATTCATATAGGGTACGGTGCGAAACTGGGCACAGTAGCCAAAACAAGATACTACGTTCTCGGCAAACACATGTGGGCTGCCTTAACAAACGTATTAGCCCAAAAACACAGCGAGAACTACAAGAATGTAGGAGATGCATTGAAGGCACATGCCCGCTTTTCGTACTTCTATATAAAACACAACGATAAACTGTATGCCCCAAAATATGTCGATTCTGAAGGACTAAAATTTGGCGATTTGAGCGTTGAAGACGATTTGAGTGTTGAAGAATTTGAGCAAAGGTTCATATCGTCTTTTGGTTCCACGTCGATGGAGAAAAAACAGAAAAGCGCAGAAGACGGCTCACTCCACGAAACAGAATTCATAAAACCCATCGCACTGAATAAGCCTGTAATGTTTGAGGGGTATCTCTTTTTTGACAAAAAACAAATCCAAATGGGCTCCAAAAGTTTGGATGTAGAACAATTAACAGGTTTAGAGATCCAAGTCGGCGGAGAGAGAACTTATGGTTTTGGAAAAGTCAAAATAAAGGAAACGACTGAAGCAAAAGACTTCTTTTTTGAACATTTTGGCTTAGAGTTAGACCACGAACCAGTGCTGAAACCTAAAGAAAACCCATTCTATGCCTACGCTCACGTCTTAACCGAGAAAACTACTGATCTTGTTAAAAATGTAAGCGGAGACCTTGAACCATTAGTCGGCAGGGACTGGTGCAGAGAAAAAGGGGCTGGGCGATTCATAACTCCTGCACAAATATGCTATGTGCCAGGAACCCAGATCACACTTACTCAACCTACAGGATTAAAAATCACTAAAGACGGTCTATGGGTATTTGCCCCAATAAACCAAAAAGACAACTTAAGTGCAGAGGAGTCTGTTTGCCTAAGGAATGGATTCTAAATCAAGCGAACATGCGCTGGCAGCTAAACAGGCCACGGCACGTGGGGCATGTTGCTGAAGAAATACGAAAATGCTCACCAAAAACACTGGACGACTGGAGGACTTACTATTTCAAAAACGTACGCTCAAAAGAGCAACTTGAAGAAATCGGGAAAAAGCTCTACATCAAAGTAACCGAAGTGTGCAGAGCAGAAATCGAGCAGCTAACCGAAGAAGACTGCATAAACTTTGTCATTGAACTGGTGATCAACAGAACATTTGACGGTTACCAATCAGAAATCCAAACAATTTACGGGCAACTACAAAACATACTCGGCGTCAAGATTGAACCCGCCCCAGACGAATGGGACCGCCTCTACAATGTGGACTTCTTCATAAAAATCAACGGCAGATTCATAGGACTCCAGATTAAACCAGCAGGTTTCGCCTACATCCCACAGATCATAAACGAATACCAGTTCCAAAAGGAAACCCACAAAAAGTTCACAGAGAAATACGGCGGTAAAGTCTTCTACATTATTTCCGTTAAAACCGACAAAGGAAAAGCAATTCACAACACAGAAGTAATTAAAGAAATTTCAGAGGAAATCAAAAGACTAAAAGAGCTAAGCCCAATCAGTCAATGACAACTTTTCTTTGCTTAGCATCGAGCCACTCTTGAAAAACCACGTTGGCTTTTCCTTGTATTCAACTTCAAAAGCACATTCGCCCACAGCACTAAGCTTGTTTAATTCATCAAAAACTATCTCCGTTTCTTGACTTGTAATAACAGGAAAACCATAAAACTTGTTGACATAACCCAAAGCACCCTTAGTCTTAACACGCTCTTGCACAAAATCCAAATGCCTCAGAAGCCTACTCTCTATCAACTGGTTAGCAAAAACCACAACATCCTTGCATCTTGAAAAGACGTGCTCCTTGAAGTTAGGATCAATCTCTATTCCCACGCTGTTTCTACCCGTAGCCATAGAGGCAACCATGGTTGTGCCCGTTCCCAAAAACGGATCAAGCACCACATCCTCCTTAAGCGAAAACATGCTAATCAACCGATAAGCCAACTCAAACGGGTAAGCTCCACTCCTCTCCCGAATGTTCTTATCAATATTGTTCTGCCGAGTACCCTTCAAATCTTCCCAAACATCCGAGAACCACAAATTCCGTTCCTCCCAAAAAAACGCACTCCGCATCCTACGCAACTTATCCGCCTCATTTCTGAACAGGCGCTTGCCACCTTTCCTCAAAATCAAAATATACTCATGCTCCAAAGTAACATAAGCACCCGCAGGCAACATCCCAGAACCCATAAACTTGTTAGGAGCGTTCGTCTGCTTCCTCCAAAGAATTTCAGGCAAAGAACTAAAACCCAACTTCACACAACACTGCATTATCCTAGAATGATTCGCATAAAGCTTGAATTCTCCGCCGATAGTCCTCGTCGCATCACCAATGTTGATGCAAGCAAATCCGCCGTCCTTTAAAACGCGGTAAACTTCCCGCCAAATCTTATCCAATTCGCAGTGCATCAACTCAAAGGCTCTATCCCCTTCACCAGCACATAACGCACTCGCTATGACCTCGTTTTGCTTGGAGAAAATAGAATCCCACATCTCAATCATGGGATACGGCGGCGAAGTCACCATCAAATCCACAGAGCCATCTGGAAGTTCCTTCATCTCGCGCGAATCGCCAAAAATTATTCTGTGAACTGTCTTCATCGCCTTCTTCTTAAGCGCTCAATTAATAAAACTGTTTGGCACTCATGTCCCAAAAAACGTTGATACTCCTCTTCGAAGAAGCTAAACTTTCGTTTCATTCGAGAGTGAGCTTTGCAGTTGCCTCTACTGCAAGAGTGCTTCTATGCATGAGTATCCATCATTCTTTTTCACGGTGTATACGATGTCTGCTACTTCTTGAATTTCATTATGATGAGTGATTATGAGCATTTGGGGGATTATTCTGCCGCCTTCTCTGAAAAAGGAGTTTAAGATGTTAACGAGTTCTTTTCGGCGTTCCTCATCAAGATGCGTAGTCGGCTCATCCATAATTACAGATTCAACTTTGCCCGAAAGCACCTGCGCAATAGCTAAACGCAACGCAATGGCAAGGGCTACACGTTCGCCGCCGCTGATCTGGTCGATGTCCTGCTCACCCGCGGGTCCAAGAACACTGATGTTGTAGTCATCGTCGATTTTCACATCCGAATAGGACAGATTAAAGCGTTCAAACAGGTCCCGCGTCGCCTTCTCGAGGACGGGTCGGGCTCTTGCGCGGATGAGCTTTTGGATGCCATCTTTGCCGTAGGCGTCTCTGATTTTGCTAAGAACGGATATATAACGCTCTAGCTGTTGCTTCTCTTTTGCAGTTTTTTCTAAAGCCGCCAGTTCAGCGTCAAGTTTTGCAATTTGTTTTTGGAAACCAGATTTTTCCTGCTCCAACCTAACAAGCTCTTTCTCTAACTCACGCAACTTAGCTTCTGCGGTTTGGCAATCAGTTTTTACACTGGCATGCTCAGCTTCATCGTAACCAAGCCCCTTGATCTGGCCTTCAAGCGCTAATACACCTTTCTTGGCTTCTTCCAGCTTAATCGAAGTCTCCCTGACCAAAGATTCAAACTCAGCTTTCCTCTTAGCTATCGCAAGGTTTTGGTCATACACCTGACGCGTCAGCCGCAACTGTTCCAGTTCCTTCTTTGCATCTTCAGGCGTGTAACCTAACTCTTTCACTAAGCAAGCCAAACGAGCATCGATTCCTTCCAGCAACCTAACCAAAGGCTGCCTTTCAGCTTCCACCGCCTCTTCGCTTGGGAGCCTGCTAAGCCGCTTCTCAGCAAAACTGTACTCTTTGAAGGCACCCTCCCAACGAGCCTTCTCTTCTTCAAGCTTAGAGATTTCCCGATCAATTTCAGCCAAAGAAGCACTCAATTGACCGAGCCGTTCAACTTCAGCCTCCTGCGCAACAACATCACTCTTGGCTTCTTCAAACCCCGCAGCCAAACTACGAATCTGGTCAGTATCGATGGCGTGAAGCTGTTTCTCATAGTCCTTCTCGCTTTTAAGGTCTGCCTCCAGTTTAGAAAGCACCTTACCCATTTCGACTATGCGACCTTCAGCGGTTTTCTTCTCTTCAGAATACTTGGCTAATAGCTGAACGATGCGTTCTTTTGTAAGCTCAGTCTCGCATGTTGGACAAGTTTTGGACTCGGCGTCAGACGATAACTTGGAAATGTTAAAATCAAGATCGGTGACTCGTTGCTTTAGAGAGATGACCTTTTCATTCAGCCTCTGCTTTTCAGCTTCAAGCGCTCTAACTCTTTCCTCACTGGAAGCCTTAACTTTCAACAATACGTCATCAACATTCTCGACAGTGATCAGCTCACCTAAAGTTTTAGAGGCTTTTTCGAGTGCTTTAGAAAGAATGGCAGCACGCTTCTCTTTCTCCCGCTGGTATTTTTCAAGCAGACACCCAGCTTCACCTAAAGCGGTGTCGGAGCCTTCAAACTCTTTCCTAAGCTTATTCTTCTCGAGCAGCTTAGCATCTGCCTCGCGGTAGAGCACATAGCCCTGCAGGTTATGTTCAAGGGTGCT
Organism: uncultured Candidatus Bathyarchaeia archaeon; assembly: GCA_964391275.1. GTDB lineage: Archaea > Thermoproteota > Bathyarchaeia > Bathyarchaeales > Bathycorpusculaceae > Bathycorpusculum. Next base: position 5,248 of record CAYMLF010000010.1, on the reverse strand, counting down.
CTTCAACTCACTAATCTCGGTTAATTGCTTATCTAACTCTGAAATACTTCCGTCCAAGGCAGTCTTTTCAGAAAGGTTAGAAACATAAGCTTCCAACGGTGAAAGCTTTGCCACTTGAGGCTCAAGCTTCTGAACTGTTTGCTCTGCAAGAATGGCCTTATTCAACTCTCCTGTGTGAGTTTTTAATTCAGCTTCAAAGCCCGCAACTTTCTGCTCTAGTATGCCTTTTTGTTTGTCAAGCTTTTCAAAATTCGATTTCTTCCTCTCAAGCAAAACAAGCTTTTCTTGAAGAGTTGCAACCGCAGATACAAGACCGTTCTTCTCAACTTCTTTTGATCCGAGCAGCTTTTCAAGGCGCTTAATATTGAATTCAGCCTCGGCTTTTTCTTTTTCCACGTCTGGTTTACGTTTTAGGGCGCCTTCAAGAGAGCTTTTTTTGTCACGATAAACCTGAATGACCTCTTTCATTCCGTTCCAAGCGCGTTCTAAGTCCTCGACGCCAAGCAGTTTAGATATCAACTCTTTTCTTTCCGCCGGCTTTGCATTGACCAGCGTCTCAATCTCGCCTTGCCTCACGTAAATCGACTGTAGAAACATGTTCTTGTCAAGACCCAGAACCCGCCTGATCTCTTCGTCAGATGCTCGAGCCGTAGTTGATTTGATTAGTTTCTTTCCATCCACAATTTGATAGAAACTACAAACGGGAGCTCTGTTGCGCTCCAATGAACGCTCCACAGAGTAGACGACGCCGGCCTCAGTAAAACCGAGAGCTACCTTACATTTTTTAGCCTTAGAATTTATCAGGTTCTCCTTTTTCCCCCGATTTTCAGAGTCGTTGAAGAGGGCAAAGCTTATGCCATCCAAAATCGAGGTTTTCCCTGCTCCATTCGGCCCAACGATTATGTTTATGCCGTAGCCAAAATTAACCTGCGACTTCTTATGGGAAATGAAGTCTTCAAGGGTAATCTGGGTCAGAATCATGCTGGAGTCTCCCGTTGATAATAGTCTTCTGCAACAACTTTGGCTTCCTCAACATCACCTAACCGAAGGTGACGCCAAAGCTCCAACGCTAAACCTGAAACCGCAGGCTCCTTGAAGTACTCCTGAATCACCTGACTAACTTGGAAAGCGCCAGACTTGACTTCTGGAAGCCGCTCCACAGCTTCATCAAGAAACTCCTGCCTAAACTGCAAAACGAAACCTGCCAAACGCTCATTCAAAGCTGAATAGACACTTTGCCTATCGATGTTTTTTCCTTCAATCTTGACATGAACAAGAGGCTTCTTCTCAAAACCACCAAGCGACTTCACGAAACGCTCAAGCTCTTCATCTAAACACGAATACTTCAATTTGACCTCAAGCTGAGGCCTTATACATTCAAGATTAACAGGCTGCACATCAACCCTGCCCTGTTCCACATCAACTATGAAAAACCCTTTGCCATTTTTCCTCCACTCATCAACTTCGCTTCGGCTGATGATCTCGCTGGAACCCGGATACGCCAATTCACCTCTACCCACTGAAGCCTTAATGCGAGAATGCAAGTGCCCCATGGCAACATAATCAAAATTCTTAGGAACCTCATCTAACCCAAGCTCAAAAGCGCCCTCGTAGGGAAGAAACCTGTCTATACCCTCATGCAAAAGGAGGACAGCAACTTTGCCGCTTAAATCAAGGGCTGCAAGCTTCTTCAACTCTTCCTGCATGATTGCGCGGTAGGTTCGACTCACGTTGGACAGGCCTGCAACCATAACATCTCGTCCACCCACAGAAAGGACCTGCTGTTGGGCGCTCCAATTTACTCCTAAAATTTGAATTTGGTCATCAAACAAGCAGTGAGGCGCCAACCCCTGACTCTTAGGTCTATCATGATCACCTAAAACCGCGAAAACCTTAGTCTTTCCCCCAATCTTTTTCAGAAACTTTTTGAATGCGCGATAAGCCTGAGGCGTCGGCCTAGACGAATCAAAAAGGTCTCCCGTGTGAACAACAATATCAACGTGCGCCTCTAAGATTTTTTCCCCGATTTCTTCAAGACAGCCGTAGATGTCACGCTCTCTTTCTTCCAAGCCATACTGCTTGTAACCAAGATGCGTATCACTTAAATGTGCAAATCTAACCATTTACGAGGCTCCTACTCTGAATCAGTCATAAAACCCTGCAGTTCACTTCTCAAACGGCTACTCTCGTTTTCAGCGGTCTCTTGACTCGCCTTTTCGATGGCCGCCTTCATCTTAGCCACGATGTCAATGTCGCTGCCGCCCTCCTTAGTACGCCGCTTCTTAATCTTGACCATCACTGGAGCACGAGTCATCTCGCCAACAATCACCGCTTCACCCGTATTCAAACCAGGCAAATCACTCAGCAACGTCTGCCCTAACCGCTCTGAACTCTTAGCGATCGCCACTTGATCGTCAGGATTAGTTATCCGCAAGATAATTTGACTGTTACATTGGCTTAAGGCATCAGGATGAATCTTTGAAGGACGCTGAGTGATAACCACCAAGAAGACACCGAACTTTCGACCCTCAGCCGCAATTTTCTTAATAATTCGGCTAGAATCCGTCCGCCCCTCACAGGGAATAAACCGATGGGCCTCTTCCACAAAAATGAAAACTGGAAACTCTAACTCGTTGCTTGAAGCCCTCTCATAAATATCCGTTAAAATACTATACGCAATGTAATCTGCCACTTCATCACTCAAACCTGACAAATCCACAACAGACAAATGCTGAGGCCTAAGCATCGCGTCTATGCTGGTTGACGCAGAAGTGAAAACATGCATCTTCACAAGCTGCTTAATGTACTTCTTAGCCGCCTTTGCCCCTGGAATCTTGCGCTTAACGTCACCTTCAAGGTCCTTCCACTCATCAGCAGCCTCCAACTCTTCAAGAAGGTCCTCTGGCTGAAACACCTCTTTTTCGGCTTTCACAAACTCAAACGCCTGCTCAAGACCCTCTCGAATACTCGTCATGGACTTTCCAATGTTAGCAATCAAACAGATTTCATCGATATCCAAGTCGGAAAAACAGATTTCATACGGCGAAATTCTACCAACTTCGCCTTCTGAATATCGACCTGTACTCGCAGGATTCCTAAAAACCGTTATCCGATCCGATAATTCATGACGCTTACCATCAGCAGCCCGCCCCAAGAACACGTAGTCAGCATGAGGATCCAACATAACCACGGTTCCGCCTTTAGCAAGCAACTCATCCGCAAGAATACCCGCCAAATATGTTTTCCCTGAACCAGTCTGCGCCAACACTGCCAAATGCCGTCGGAACCCCTTAATCGACAACGCCACAGGAACCTCGCTTCGAGTAATCAAGTTACCAATCTGGATAGCCTCAGCTTGCGAATAGTTGTAGAATTTCTCAAGTAACTCAGTGGGAGCAACATAAACAGGCTTCCCAGGCGTTACAGCCTTCTTTGGCAACTGCAACTCTCCCTTATCAGTGAGGTAACCTAGAACTCGAGCTTTTCCCCAAACCTTGCTGTCAGCCAACCCAGACTCAATCAACTTCTTGATAATGTCAAAGTCCAACTCCTTCGTCAAAGCTTGACTAGCAGAAATAACCCTTTCCACCTGAGCCACAACTTCAACTCGCTTAACCACGCCCTCTTGATCCTCGTCCGAATAAGCCATCAAATACTCCCAACGAGAAGGCATTTCACTGGGTTTAGACGAAAAGAAAAACTCGTTAGAACTTGCTTCGCCAATTATCACGCCGACTTCTTTAAGGGTACTTGACACGTCTATAGCTCCTCCCACGAATTATTTTTTCCCCAAACAACTTTTCAAGGTAGGGAACATAGATATTATCAACCGTTTTCTTCTTAAGCCTGACTCTCTCATCCACATTCTTCAACCACAGGTTATGGCAATCTAACCCGCAATAACCCGTCGCTAACACATTCAAGACTTCGCTTAAATCGACAGAAAAGGGTTTATGCCAGCCCACATCGATAAAACGCTTATCGTAACAGGGAACGTCAATCCTGATTGGAGAATCACGGGGATCAAAAAGTACATAAAACGACAAAATCGCAGGAAAATCAGCGATACCAGCAACAACCCCTGCAGCCTCATCGAGCAAGCTTTTCCCCATATCTCGAATAGCATTTGGAAAATTCTTCCTAACGTAGCTTTCTGGATGCGACTGAAACTGCCGGAGATGCCTTTCTAAACGGGGCGAAGCACCCAAAAGCAGAGGCCTTGTATAACCTACACCCTTTGCATACCGCATAACAACCTGATAATCGGGTCTAGAACGAGCTAACTCCTCAAAAATAAGCGCTAGCTCACCAACTTTGTTGCCGTACTTCTGTTTGAACCGCTCAAACTTCGCAAGACCTAAAGCTGCGTTATCAGCAACGTCCATAAAAAGAGGCAGTATCATTTGGGCGTCAATGTCTTCGAGCTCAGCTTCTTCGAGCGCTTTTCTGAAAATCAAATTTAACAAGTAATCCCTGAAAGCAGTCGAGCGACTCTCCTTCGCAACCCCAACCAACATCACGCAGTTCTGTTTACAAGCATCAAGCAACTGCCGATAAACCCTGAAGTAGTCAAGAAGAATCAAACGGTCTTCTTCAACCGTAGACTCCAGCGGCACATGGACTAAACGACCATACAGCGAACCATCAATCAAAATGGTTGAGCACCCAAACCCATTTTTTAGGGCATCTAAGGCGACCTGAAACTCCGCCATCTCCATCTTAACCGTGAGATACTGACGTTCGGCGACAGAACCACCTCTAGAGAAGAAAACGTCACTCTCAAGCCATTTCTGCTGAAAACTACGACAAACACCCAGAGACCTCACAACATAAAACACCCCGCCAGTCGAAAGCAAATTAGAGTAAACACTTGAATCCACAGCCAAAACATTAAGTTCACTTACTTGAGCCGCAAGCTGAGCAGACCTATCGAGAGTATTCCATAATGATGGAAACTCGGAACTGAAATGATCCTCCAAGGGATTTGGTGTTCCTTGAAATATCTTCGCCTTTACGGCTTCTTTTTTACCCTCAATGCAATGTCCAAACTCGCCAAGAAACTCGGGCATCACTCAAACCTCGTAAACAAGTTAACAGTAAATTGTTTCCTTCAAAATTTAAGATTTGCAGCGTTAACGGGAGAGAAAAAGAGGGAGGAAATGCGAGAATTGGCGATTCACCTCCGCAAACGATTATATAGATTAAGGTTCGGTATTAACTGACTGGTGGAAAATTTGTTTAAAAGCGT
>CAYMLF010000009.1:1443-23388 GCA_964391275.1 uncultured Candidatus Bathyarchaeia archaeon | reverse complement strand
TCCGCCTTTATATAAGGGGGGCTATAGAAAAAAATCGCAACTACTAACAAGATTCAATAAAAAGAAGAAAAGGGTTGGTTTACTGCACCAGTTCAATGCGCCGTTTACCGCGTGACATGCTGCTGGTGCGGATTTTACCGCTAACCTCCAAGTTAAGCAGCAACGTGTTAAAGTCTTTAAAGCCTAAATCTTCAAATTCGCCCTTAACCTGACTAAACAAGTCATCGTCAGTCATATCGCCTTTCTTGCCTAAAACTTCAAGCAAATAGAAGTAGGCTGGACGTGTCTTCCAAGTTTTAATTTGTGGCATAGTCTTCTCAGCCTAAGTTACTGGGGTTGCTGGCTTTTGTACTTGACGGATTTGCTGCATGAAACTCTTGTACCACTTCTCCATGTCAGGCGAAATTGAGGGACCCATCTCTTTCATGGCATCTTGGAAATCCTTCATCGTCACCTGCTGAGCAGAAACGTCACGACGCAACGCATGCATCGCAGCTTCACGACACAGCGATTCAATGTCAGCACCAGAATAATACTTTGTTATAGTAGACAACTGGTTCAAGTCAACATCAGACGCAACAGGCATATTCCTTGTGTAAATCTTAAAGATCTGCAAACGACTCTTCTCGTCAGGCTCAGGCACATAAATCAAACGGTCAAAACGCCCCGGACGCAAAACAGCCGAATCCACCATGTCAGGACGATTCGTCGCAGCAATAACAACGATATCCTGCAACGTAACCATGCCATCCATTTCAGTAAGCAACTGGCTAATAACACGTTCAGAAACGCCACTGTCAGACATACCCATACCACGACGTGGAGTAAGCGAATCTATCTCATCAAGGAAAATAACCGCTGGCGCCGCCATACGAGCCTTACGGAAAACTTCACGAATCGCCTTCTCTGACTCGCCAACCCATTTACTAAACACTTCAGGACCCTTAATAGATATGAAGTTAGCCTCACTCTCAGTTGCAACTGCACGAGCAAGCAAAGTTTTGCCGCAGCCAGGTGGACCATACATCAATATACCCTTTGGCGCCCTGATTCCCAATCGAGTAAACATTTCAGGGTTTTTCAGCGGCCACTCCACAGCTTCTATAAGATGCTGTTTAACGTCGTCTAAGCCGCCTGCATCTTCCCAATGCACAGTAGAGACTTCAATGTAGACTTCACGCATCGCTGTAGGCGTGACTTCCTTGTAGGCACTCATGAAATCGTCCATTTTAACCTCCATCTTCTCCAGCACTTCAGGAGGAATACGTTCCTCTTCAAGGTTAATCTGAGGCAAATACCTCCGGAGCGCTTTCATGGCGGTTTCTCTGCCCAGAGATGACAGGTCTGCGCCTGTGTAGCCATGAGTCATATCGCTGAGTTTTTTAAGGTCAACATCTTCAGCCAGTGGCATGCCGCGCGTGTGAATCTGCAAAACCTCGTGGCGACCCTGCTTGTCGGGAACGCTGATTTCGATTTCACGGTCAAATCTGCCGCTTCTGCCTGCTGGGCGATGTATTGGTCAAATTTTGCCCGATTCAAGGCAACGGTTACTGGGACCTTGAGTTTAAGCGAGAATTTGGTTCCTGACGGCGAATAAAAGTTTGCAGCGTTAAACGTGTTCTCGACGATGCCGCTTGGCAAGGGGTAGTATCCCAGAGCTTTGAGGCTGCGGATGCTGATATGCCCAGCGCAATGCGACGGCAAACCGACTGAAGGGTGTTCTTCGTAAACGTGGGCTTTAACGCCAAGCTTAGCTAAACGCAATGCCGTGTAGGAACCGACTGGCCCAGCACCCACAATTACCGCATCAACTGGTTGCATTGTTTTTGCCATCATCACTAATGCTACTGTTTGCTTCTTATATAAGGAATAGAAGTCACATGCACACATCTCTACAAGTAAACAATAAAGTAACACAGCAGGGCACTAGCGTTCTAAGTTGAGCTGAGAGTTCAAATGCACCCTCACTATGGACAAAACCGTCCAGGCAGTTGGAGAAATGGCTAGCGATTTGTACTATCTTTTAGTACAACTGTCCTAAAGTGTAGAAATAAATGCTAACAAGATTAACATCTTTTTGAGAAATAAGTAACTCCAAATGGAGGCGATAATTTTGAGAAAAAAGCAGTTTTGTTTTATAAGTGCATCAATTATGATTTTTTTCCTACTATACAACGCAATGACATTTGAAGTAAGCGCTTTAACCAATGATCCTTATCAAAATAAATTACCAGAATATCTCCTAAAATTTTCAGAATATTTAAGTCAAGGGAATAAAACGGAATTGTTTAGAATCAGAAATCAAATGGTAAAGCAATTACAGATTAAAGAAGATACAATTAAAGCTACTAGCGGTGCCGTTTTACATCCTGCGTCTGCATTGGATTTTAATGACATTTTTATGCAATCAGTCAATGATTGGTCACATACAATGTACAGTATTCATGGAGGAATAATAGGACAAGTTCTTGATCCGGAAAATATAGCAGGCTCTTACGATTATGAATTTGCAGAACTTGATAGTTTTAACTGGAATCTAGACCCCAATAACCCCATGGGTGGGGAAGCGATTATATGGGGCGATATGGGGACATATTTGAATACCGCCAACCTTTATATCTGTGGCACTAAAGGACCATATACAGGTCAAGACCCGCCAGGCGCGCAATATTGGCATAATTACATAAACCTCTTTGCTTCTCAATACGAAAATGGACCGTGGGATTGGATAGGTTATGCTAGTATGACTGGTGATACACACGCTGACTACTATGTAGGGACCGTTTACGATAGTTGGTATCAATATATCGGTATATGCACTTGGTATCCTATACCATATCCAGTATATTGTGATCCAGACCCTAGTAGCTGTCTTGTTGACAGCGTCTTAGCACAACAATACTAGCATTCTTAAAAAACCCCTCTTTTTTATGCGAACAGAGCATATAATGCTAAGAAAAATAGCATAAATTACCAAAACAGAAAAAGCGGTAAATCGTTCTTGGAGAAGAACACGGTGTTCTTTCAGGAGAGTTATAAGTGAGTAAATAACTAGTCCATGCGGGATGAAAATGATAACGAGAAGAATTATCTTTTTGATATTTGCAATCTCCTTAGTATTTGGGGGTTTTGGGCAGATATCGATAGTAAGTTGTGAGCCATCTAGCATACAAGAACAGGCTTTAGCTTATATTAAACAGGTTCTTCCGATTGATACTGCACGTTATACAATTATATTTGAAAATTATCGTGAAAATAATATTTCCACAATTAACGGTAGACTTATGCAATGCATCACTTACAAGCTCACTAGCAACGAAAACGTGCTTGTAGTGGATTGCACCTTTAGAAATGGTGTCCAATGTGCTCTGGAGATGAGAGTTCAATCCGGCTCTCTCATAAGCGATTATTCAGAAAAGGCCAACTTAATTGAGGCTGCGAAACGTATTCTCCAAGCACATGAAACTCAAACGAAATCTAACTTAACGCAATTGGCAAATTTACTTGACATCGTTAACCCAAATAATAATCAATCTAGCGTTTCTTTAGGCGAGAATACACTGACTATTCGCCAAACAAGAGTTCCAATCGGGTTAAAACAAATTGAGGGCACTATCCATGTAGATTCATCTGACACAAAAGAGAGAACTTCATTTATTTGGGAGAATTCAGTTAATTCATCTATTCCCAGCTTAATTATCACTTTTCAAAATGGGGTTTTCTATTCTCTAAATGACGAACGGACTCTTATCGAAGCAAAAAACCAAAATGCTGTCAGCTCAAACGCTTTTTCATCAACGCCAATCATAGATACTAACAGCCTCTCTGCCGTCACTATTATTATGGTAATTTTAGTCGCCATCGCCTTTACTATTTGTCCAATAATCCTAAAAAAAGCTGATAAATCTGTCGGAATACTTGCTTAGCGTTTATGTTAATTAATTATCTTTTAATTTTTTCTCGATATTAACGATAAATGCTTTGGTTAGCGGTTTAGCTTGTGATTTATTCAACAGGGAGAAAAGAAGATAAGGTTTGCCTTGCATAACTCTTATTAGCCAAGAAATTCAAATTTATCTAGTAGTAGGCGCTTGATTTTTTGTTGTTACCAAACAAACTAGCGATTCTTATCGTTGATGACGATTTGGCAATACTGCGTGTTTTTAGGCGTATTTTTGAAAGGAAGGGTTATTCGGTTGCAGTGGCGGAAAGGGGCAGGGAAGCCATAGAAAAGTTAAGCTGTCGCCGTTTTGATGTTGCTTTGATTGATTTTGGCTTGCCAGATATGGAGGGCACCGCTCTTTTTCCAGTGATACAGAAACACTCGCCCAAAACCGTCAAGATAATGCTTACTGGCAAAACCTTTTTGCGGGACTGCGTTGTGGGTGTGGATGCGTTTGTTGGCAAACCAGTTAATCCTGAGAGGCTGTTGAGTATTATTGATTCTAAGGTGAGGTTGAGGGATTTAGAGAACAGCCAAGAATAACAGCGTTCGATTGGTTGCTATATAAGGCACCTGTTACGGCTAGGTTACAGTCACACAATTATTTATCACAAAAGCAGGTATTGGTGTGTATCCACGCAAAAACTTTTTGCGAACGTTAGGTGGGCGAAGCGGGTTAGCCTGAATGCAGTGGCGTTCATCTCTCAGCAAGATTTTCGCTGCATTTGGGTTAACCTTACCTTCGAAAAAAACGCAGATTCAGAAGCAGTTGTTAACACAAAACCTAATTCTACGCTAAGCTGCTTGTGGCATATTGCACAACCAACCTGCAACCCACCACATCAACAGACCACAAAACAGATTGCAACGCTCAATGCGTTGGTTGTTGTTGTGCCTAGGGCTCTTTCCCCACAACAACTAACACAAAAAACAAAATTTAGAAAAGAGAAAGAAAGGTTTAATGAACCAGTTCAATACGCCTTTTACCGCGAGACATGCCTGAAGTGCGAATTTTACCGCTAACCTCCAAGTTAAGCAGCAACTCGTTAAAGTCTTTGAAGCCTAAATCTTCAAACTCACCCTTAAGATGACTAAACAAGTCATCATCAGTCATGTCGCCCTTCTTACCCAAAACCTCCAACAAAACGTAATAGGCTGGGCGTGTTTTCCAAGTTTTAATCTGTGGCATAATCAATCGCTATCCTAAGTTACTGGGGTTGCTGGCTTTTGTACTTGACGGATTTGCTGCATAAAGCTCTTGTACCACTTCTCCATGTCAGGCGAAATTGAGGGACCCATCTCTTTCATGGCATCTTGGAAATCCTTCATCGTCACCTGCTGAGCAGAAACGTCACGACGCAACGCATGCATCGCAGCTTCACGACACAGCGATTCAATGTCAGCACCAGAATAATACTTTGTTATAGTAGACAACTGGTTCAAGTCAACATCAGACGCAACAGGCATATTCCTTGTGTAAATCTTAAAGATCTGCAAACGACTCTTCTCGTCAGGCTCAGGCACATAAATCAAACGGTCAAAACGCCCCGGACGCAAAACAGCCGAATCCACCATGTCAGGACGATTCGTCGCAGCAATAACAACGATATCCTGCAACGTAACCATGCCATCCATTTCAGTAAGCAACTGGCTAATAACACGTTCAGAAACGCCACTGTCAGACATACCCATACCACGACGTGGAGTAAGCGAATCTATCTCATCAAGGAAAATAACCGCTGGCGCCGCCATACGAGCCTTACGGAAAACTTCACGAATCGCCTTCTCTGACTCGCCAACCCATTTACTAAACACTTCAGGACCCTTAATAGATATGAAGTTAGCCTCACTCTCAGTTGCAACTGCACGAGCAAGCAAAGTTTTGCCGCAGCCAGGTGGACCATACATCAATATACCCTTTGGCGCCCTGATTCCCAATCGAGTAAACATTTCAGGGTTTTTCAGCGGCCACTCCACAGCTTCTATAAGATGCTGTTTAACGTCGTCTAAGCCGCCTGCATCTTCCCAATGCACAGTAGAGACTTCAATGTAGACTTCACGCATCGCTGTAGGCGTGACTTCCTTGTAGGCACTCATGAAATCGTCCATTTTAACCTCCATCTTCTCCAGCACTTCAGGAGGAATACGTTCCTCTTCAAGGTTAATCTGAGGCAAATACCTCCGGAGCGCTTTCATGGCGGTTTCTCTGCCCAGAGATGACAGGTCTGCGCCTGTGTAGCCATGAGTCATATCGCTGAGTTTTTTAAGGTCAACATCTTCAGCCAGTGGCATGCCGCGCGTGTGAATCTGCAAAACCTCGTGGCGACCCTGCTTGTCGGGAACGCTGATTTCGATTTCACGGTCAAATCTGCCGGGTCTGCGCAGTGCTGGGTCTAGTGCGCCTGGACGGTTGGTTGCGCCGATGACGATGACGTTGCCTCTGCCGCCTAAGCCGTCCATGAGGGCGAGGAGCTGCGCAACTACTCTGCGTTCTACTTCGCCGGTTACTTCTTCACGTTTTGGCGCTAAGCTGTCTAGTTCGTCTATGAATATGATGCTTGGAGCGTTTTGTTGGGCTTGCTGGAAGATTTCTCGGAGTCGTGCTTCGGATTCTCCGTAGAATTTGCTCATGATTTCTGGTCCGTTTATGCTGTAGAAGTTGGCTTCGGATTCATTGGCGACTGCCCGTGCGAGGAGGGTTTTGCCGCAGCCTGGTGGACCATGTAGGAGCACGCCTTTTGGCGGTTCAATTCCTAAGCGTTGGAACAGTTCTGGGTGTCGCAGTGGTAGTTCAACCATTTCTCTGACGCGTTGGATTTCTTCGTGTAGTCCGCCGATGTCTTCGTATGTGGTGCGTGGGAGTCCTTTGCCTTCTGGCGCGGGTTCGTTGAGGATGGTTAGGCGTGTTTCGGCGGTGACTTTGATGATGCCGTGTGGGCGGGTTTTTGAGACTGTGAATGGGATGGCGTGGCCGAGCATCATGACCAGTGTGGTGTCGCCTTCGACTAGTGTTCGTTCCATTAGGCGGTTTTTGACGAAGTTTGTGAAGTCTTCGTCTACGTTGAGTCGCATGTCAACTGGTGCCAGTGTGAGGCTAAGTGCGGTTTTGACTTTTGCTGGTTTAACCACGACGTACTCGTTTATGGCTACTCCAGAATTTTTGCGTGTGAAGCCGTCGATGCGGATGATGTCGCGGTTTTGGTCTTCGCTGTATGCTGGCCATGCGATTGCGCTTGTTGTGCGTTTGTTAACGATTTCAATTACGTCTCCAGCGCTTATGCCTAGTTTCTGCATGGTTCGCTGGTCGATGCGGGCGATTCCTCTGCCGACGTCTCTTTGTCTTGCGTCTCCAACTCGGAGTTGAACTTCACTCAAATCAGAACTCTCCAAATTAACCTGTGTCTATAAGCTTCTTGAAAAGAACATTTTGTTCCTATATAAACTTTAAAGCGTAGCTGAATAAACTTTCAGGTGCCTAAATGAAGCAGATTTGGGCTTGTTTTGCCTTTATTTTCTGTTTGGTTTTTGGCTTATGCCGTATTGTTGGTATTTTGCAACAGAAGGTTGGGATGGGATTTAGGTCCACTTTAGCGTTTTTGGGATTAGCTGGTGGCTAGCTGTGATTTTTTCTCTAACCCCCCTTATATATAGTCTCAACAAGTGTCAGTGCGGGGTTTGTGGGGTTGCGTGTTTGCTGAAGGATTGCCTGCAGGGTTGATTGTTTGCTGGGTTTTTTACTGTTTGCTTGTGCAGTTGCCGCCAAAGAATTTCATGTTGACCTGCCAGCTAAAAGCGAGGTCTCTCTGCTGTGACCTCCCCTCCCTTATATAAAGCCATGATGAAGCGTGTGCTGTTGCGCTCCGCGTAACTATCCCCTATAAAAATCACTAAGACGGATTTACCATTTAGTTGACACAAAAGTTTCTGGGTAATACGAGAAACGTTTGACACCATTATCGTCGGTAATGTAAATGCTGGAATCGTCAGGAGACAACGCAATCCCCATTGGGTTTTCAACCTGTTTAGCATCCCATTCGTATATGAGGTTGCCTTCACTGTCGAGTTTTTGGATGTAGACGGCGCTTTTGTAGTAGCCCTCGTCGCCTACAATGTAAACGTTCCCATGCAAGCCGTCAACAGCCACCGCTCTGCCCACAAGAGGTTCGCCTTTTGAATTACGGACAAACTTGCTCCACAAATAATCACCGTTACTGGTGAACTTTTGAAGTATAGTGTATTTTTCTCCGTAGAGATTTCCATAATCAAAGACGTAAACAAACCCTTGTTTGTCTACTGCTATCGGTCCAGGATTTAAGAAACTGCCCGTGTCAATGCCATAATGTCCCCATTTGAGAACCAGTTTCCCAGTGCTGTCGTACTTTAGGATTTGTGGGTTGCCTGTGAAGTTGCCTGAATCAACCACGTAGAGGTATCCGTTTGGGCTGGATGCGATTCCAGTGTACCCGTAGACGGTGTAGATTGTGGGATGCGGAGGGTCAAAAGATTTTATCCATTTTTCCCCATTCACGTATGATTTTGCCTGAATCATCAAAGAGTTGTATACGGGCAGAGGCAACGCAGACATCCCCGTTTGGAGTAGTGGTGACGTATCGGGGTAACACCAGCTTTCCATTAGCCCATCCGTATTCTCCCCATTGAAGCAGAAAGTTGCCTGCGCCATCATACTTGTAAATGTATGGCTTGTTCCAAACCCAGCCGTCTTCTGCTATGTACACATAACCTTGACTGTCCACTGCTATGCCACGAGGACCATCAATTGGGTGACTAAACGGATTGTTTAGGTTCCACTGGCTAACCAGTTTAGGCTTAACTGATGAGCCTTCATATTGAGCCATGTAACCAACATAACCGTTTGAAACAAATTTGTTAGAGGCATTCAATGTAATGTTTTGTTTGCTATCGTACTCCCGAATGAGGTTCGACGTTTGGCTTGTAACTCTGTAATTTCCAGATGGAACATTGAATGTAAAGCAAGCTACTTCATACTTTACTTTGTTAAACTCCCAATCTGGAACGGTGACATCGCTTCGAAGCTCAAACGTGGAAGCGGCAAAATCTTTTCCTGTTTGAGCGTCAACAAGCTTAAGGTCAACGTTTGCAGGCAAGTTCTGGCTCGTCACGGTTGGAAAATTGGTAACTCTTAAAGTAATAATGTCAGGCGCGGTTTCCTTTGCTTCTAGGCTGCTTAGCATTTGCTGGTAGAATTCATCAGCTCTCTGCAGGATGTTTGAGCGTTCTGAACGTTTATAGTAGAAATTTGGATTGTTTAAGTCGCCTGCCGCTAAATTGTCAATTCTGGAAACTACAGCTCTCTCAGAGAAACGTAAGAAAAGGTTAAGCTGAGTTTTCAGTTTTCCCGTCCATGATGCCCAGAAGTCAGTTGCCAATTTAGTGTCATTTCCAAACTTTGCGTGAAAAGCATCTATCATCACGTTGATGCCAGTAAGCTCTATGCTAAGGAGATATGAGAAACGTTCAACAAAAGAGTTGTACAAGCTTTCTAGTTGTGTTTTGTCTGTAGCTCCAATTGTCAGAATCGTGCTCCAGAGGTCCAGTAATCCCATGTCTAGGGAGCCTACAATATTGTCATTAATAGTCATAAGCATCGGTTCGATGCCGTCGGTTACTGACAAAACTTCGTTCACGGTTTGGGCTATGGCGTTTCTTAGTGCGTCATTAGTTTGTGAGGGGTCCAACTTTGAGTACTGGTAGAGGCGATTAAACGCTGTAGAGATTCCTTCTTTGGGAGCCGAAATAGCTGTTACAATATTTGAGCTTCGAACTTTAAGTGCTGAATACTCGATTTCCCACTTTAAACCCTTGTATGATGTTTCGATTTTGGTTCCAATGTCCCTAACTGCATTATCAATCTTTTGCAGAGTCTGTTGCTGGAGACCCTCTATTTTAGTTAGAGACCTTTTCATTTGAGTCAAAGTTTGGCTCATGGTACTCATTTGTTCTTTTAGTTGTTCCACCATTTTCTCTGTTGGGTTACGGTAGCCTAAAGTGTGCATTATCCAGTTTACGCCTTGACCTGCTATTGCTCCTATGGCGCCGCTGGCTACAGATTTCCCTAGGAATGCTGCTAAATCTCCCCATTCTCCACCGTAGAGCGGTATCCCCTTCATTGAATGTGCTCTGCCAGAATCAATTTCTAAAACCAAAGCATCAATGAAGTCGTTAAAGCCGCCTGCAGCCTTTGCTTGTTTCATAAAAACGCTGTGGTCAAAAATGGAGTTGTCCCACTCCATGGTTTCAATCACATAACTCAAGTTTTTTCCACTTGGCACTTCCAAAAAAGCCTCAACAGTGCTTTCAGCTTCAGCGTACCCAGTTTCAGTATGCTTTTCAAAATATTTTGCTGTTAAGGTTGTGATTGCGTTAAGTTTGTAGTACTCTTCCTCATCAAACTGGGGAACATCAAGCATTACTCTTCCATCGAAAGAAACATTTCCCAACGTTCCACCCTCAGCTATAATCTTGACGCTATCTGGAACTGCTCCGTCTGGAAGACTAACAAGGGGGATTCCAAGGTAAAATGCACCAGTCTCATAAGACGCATTTTCTTGCTTTATCAAAAGTTGACCGTTTTGGTCATAAACACTGATTGCCGCTCCTACAAGCGGTTTGTCTAGAACTACTTCGCCCCAAACTTGGGTATGGGTCTTTTTTGGCTCCATAGATTGGAGAAGAGCATACACGCCTGTACTTGAAAGAATAATGATTACGATGAGCAGGATTGCTTTGGGCTTGGTAAGGAAGCGGTTGGACATTGGATATAGCATGGTTTTTCGAGTTTAAGGCTTTTTCTCCATTCTTTCTAAAAGCTTGTTAGATTATCACAGGCAATAGTTTGATAAGTTTGCACAGTATCGTTTGAACGCCAATTTTTAATTCTGCTTCGAAGTGGTTTTTTGCTTTAAAGGATGAGTTTAGGAAGAATTAATATGGTTCCCACTAAAACCCTTCTGTATGAATCAGCTTAACAAAAGGTTGGCCTTTTGCGTTGTAATAACTCTTTTGACAGCATTGTTATTGGCAAGTGCTCAGCCTATAAAAGCGCAGACACCGCTTAACATTCACATAAACTCGGACGGTTCAATTAGAGGCACAGAGGGAACAAACGACATTTTCCGAGAAGGCAACGTTTACACTCTAAAAAATGATGTCAAAGGCTCAATTGTGGTAGAAAAAGACGGCATTGTAATTGACGGTGCAGGCTTCACACTCAGCGGCGATGGAAAAGGCAGTGGCATCATTACATCACTGAAAACAGACACGACTGGTTATGGCAACATAAAAGTAAAAAACCTAAAGCTGACAGCATTCGCCAGCGGTATTTCTTTTTCAAGCGGCGGTAACGTTGTTCAAGACTGCGTTATCACAAGTTGCTTCTACGGCATAGCTCTCTCGAGTTATAGCAATACTCTTTCAGGAAACACATTATCAAACAACACTTTCGGCGTTCAGTTCATATATGCTCAGGGAAACGTTCTAACCAACAACCGCTTTAACAATAATTCGCAGCCACTTTGGTTTGAAGGCTACTGGACTAACTCTATTGATTCCTCTAACACAATTGATGGTAAACCTGTCTACTTTTTTGTTAACCAAAAAGATGTGATTGTTACTACAAACGATTACCCCTCAATAGGTTATCTGGCATTTGTAGACTGCCAGCGTGTTACTGTGAAAAATCTTAATCGGCAAGACGCTACTAAGGGAATCATACTTGTTAACACAACAGACTCAGAGATAACTCAGAATACGTTAGAAAGCAACCTTATCGGCATTTACCTGTATGGAGCATACGGTAATATTGTAAGTGAAAACCAGATAAGAAACTGCGTGTCTGGGCTACAAATATTCACAAATAAAGCTAACATAATCATGAAGAACAATTTTGAAAATAACGAATGCGGCATTTTTCTTGAAGGTTCAGCCCAAAAAATCTATCACAACAACTTTGTCAATAACCAAAAGCATGTTAACGCTCAAGAATTCTCTCCATTGGCCTTCCATGTCCGTCCGCCTAACGGTGAATATGTTTGGGATAACGGGTACCCAAGCGGCGGCAACTACTGGAGCGATTATACTGGAAAAGACAAAAACAACGATGGAATCGGAGACACCCCATACATCGTAAGCCAATACTTCAACAACATAGATAATTATCCGCTGATGAAAATTCTTCCAGTGCCCGAGTTCCCCATGATAATTGTCCCTTTGCTGTTCATGATAGTGACAGCTTCAATTGCTACTGTATACAAATACAAAAGTAAACAAGCGTTTTAGTCACTGTTTCATGTACCACTCAGCAAACTTGCGCACCGCCATCGCTCGATGCGAAAAACTATTCTTCTCCTCCATAGTCATTTCAGCAAACGTTTTTTCTATGCCGTTTGGCTGAAAGATTGGGTCAAACCCGAAACCAGACGCTCCATTGCCCACACGTTCCGCCTGAGTAATTTCTCCCTCCGCTTTACCCTCAAAAACCGTAGGCGCAGTCTCTTCGTTAACGTAAACGATGGATGAATGGAACGTCGCTTTTCGATTACCCACGTTTTCCATTAACTTCAAGATACCCCTGTTACTGATAGTCTTGTACGCGTAAGCAGCATATGGACCCGGAAAACCCTCAAGTGCATCAACAAACAATCCAGCATCCTCCACAATCAACGGCAAATGGAGACGATTGAACGCTTCAACTGCACTTGCCACTGCAATTTCAACTGGATGGTCGCTTTGTATTTCGTTGCCTTTCAAGCGAAGCATACCAACCGATAGACCAAGCGGACCTAGCACACTGCGTACCTCATTGAATTTGTGAAAGTTGCCGGTGATGAAAAACACCATTTTCTTGTTAAACTGGAAATGCCTTGGGTTACTGTCTTCGCTCCTCAACATAGCGTCCTCGCCTTTCAATTTCACCTATTTTCTGATAAACCTTTTCCGCCAACTCAACGCCTAAAACCTTGCTATAACCTGCAAACACGTCTTCAAAGCATGCCTCCCAAAACTCAAAGTGCGTACTCTGCAGGGCACGCTTGAGCAAATGCAAATCCACTCCTTTGGCTTCTACCTCAAGGTTTTTTTCGCCTAAACCAAAGTCAACAAAGAAGATTTTTCCTTGCGCACTTAGAATCATGTTTGACGTGGTCAGGTCGCCGTGGATTAAGTCTTCCCTGTGAAGTTTGCCGACTAACTCGCCGATTTGAGTGCATAGTTTTTTACGTTCAGCTTTTGAGGCTCTGTTTAGGTGCTGCTTAACCTGCTTGCCCTCAATATACTGCATAACGATGGTCGCGTTGGGCACGTTAACTTGGTAAATCAGAGGCGTCGGCACCCCAGCGGCTTTAGCTTCATGCATTAGCTGCGGCTCATGTACGGTTCGGAAACTGCGAATCTGCCTGTCAAGCGCTTCGGGACGGTAACGCTTGGGAATGCGCACTTTAGTTATTACTTTTTTGCCGTGCCATTCTGAAATGTAAAGGCTGGCTTCAGCGCCCTTCTTAAGCAAAACAGGCTCATCTAACTTAGCCATGGCACATCCACCCTGTCAACTCGCCAACGAAGTTTAACGTAGCTCTCCTCTATCGGAGTAACCAAACCGTGCGTGTAAGCTAGAGCACCTGTCCAAGCCACCATCGCGCCGTTGTCAGTGGCAAACCGCTGTGGAACCACACAAAACCGTGCATCATGCTCCTCAGCGATGACGCTAAGCATGGCTTGCAATCGTTTATTGGCTGCTACTCCGCCTGTAAGCAAAACCTCCCTCTTCTCAGTATGAGCCAGCGCCCGCTCCGTCACTTCGGTAACCATGGAAAACGCGTGCTCCTGCAAACTGTAACATAAATCTTCAAGAGCAAAACCGCCTTTCTGCAACTGCGCAGTAACAGCCGTTAACAAGCCGCTTAACGACAAATCCATACCTTTCACCACGTAAGGCAATGGAGCCAGCTTTTTGCCCTGTAGCGCCAGCCTTTCCACTGCTGCTCCCAAAGGCAACCCTTTCTGGTGCTTAAGTCCAGCTTCACGTGCAAAAACATCCAGACAATTCCCCAAAGCAATGTCCAGCGTTTCGCCGAAAACCCTGTAGCGTCCAGACTCAAACGCTGTAACCATAGTGTTTCCGCCTGACACGTAAAGCGTTACTGGGTCAGTTACGCCTGTTTTGAGTTTCCCAACCTCAATATGCGCCACCGAATGATTCACACCCACCAACGGCAGATTAAGGTAAGAAGCTAAAGCCCGTGCAATAGTAGCTCCCGTGCGCAGGCACGGTCCCAAGCCTGGACCCATAGAAAACGCTATGCAGGTTAAGTCTTTAGGCTTAACCTTTGCCTCTGTTAACGCTTGCTTTAACACTTTGTCAGCGACTTCCGCATGGTGCCTCGCTGCTTCCCGAGGATGAATTCCTCCCTCCAGTGGAATGTAGCCGTCAACAGCGTTAGCTAAGATTTCGCCGTTGAATCTCGCGATGCCTACGCCAAAGTCGTCTGCTGTGGATTCAATGCCTAAACAGATAGCTTCGGCTTTTTGCATGGTTCTCCGCGTTTTAATCATGGATTCCACTTTAATTGAGGGATACATATTTTTATTTGGAACTTACGCTTATATCTAATTGCATTATTTGGATCAGGTATCAATATGCCTAAACGTAACGACCTTGAACAGAAAGCGCTCCATTATGTGGTAAACACAGGTTATCAGGGTGTACTTCAATCAGATTTATGGCGTGAACTAGGCGCAAGCAGCAGAGAAGGCTCACGCGTATCAATTAAACTTGAAGAAAAAGGCCTCATCCGCAGAGAAAAAGAACTGCAAGAAGGCCGCTGGACATACAGGCTCTACCCGAAAAGGCTTCCAGCATCCATCGAAACCATCGTGGACTGCCCCTGCCTGCTATGCCCCGACAACGCAAGATGTGACCCAACCACTGCTATTTCCCCAAAAAGCTGCCCCCGATTAACCGATTGGATTTTAGGTTTAGGAAAAGAGGCTCCAAACGATCCAGCCTCGCCTGAAGCTCCAAGCGCGCCAAGCACAACAGAGGATGATTCTTCCCTTGCCGAAAGCTTGGATACGTGAGCGAAAAAACGAGTATTACTACAAAAAAGCTAAGCAAGAAAACTACCGTTCCCGCGCTACATACAAGCTAGTTCAAGCCAACAATAAATACAGCTTCATAAAACTACGCGATGTTGTCGTTGATTTAGGGGCTGCACCGGGCGGCTGGATTCAAGCTGCAAGAAAAATGACTGGCAGACACGGCTTCGTTTTAGGCGTTGATTTAAAATCGATTGAGCCTTTCCCGCAGGAGTATATCCGCACCATAATTGGCGATTTATCAGACCCGAAAATTGCAGAGCAAATCCTCTCATTTCTACTCCGCAGAGCAGACGTGGTTATTTCTGATGCTGCACCAAACATTACAGGCGTTTGGGAAGTTGACCACGCCAGACAAATCGAGTTAGCCAACAAAGCCCTCGACATATCCCTGCAGATTCTAAAGCCAAACGGCAACTTTTTCGTGAAGCTCTTTGAAGGCGACTTAATGAATGAGTTCGTGCAAACCGTCAAGGGACACTTCGAAGAGGTCAAGATTGTTAAGCCGCAAGCTAGCCGAGCAAAAAGCTCTGAAATGTATCTTTTAGCGTTAGGGTTGAAAACAAAAAGTCAAGCTGAAGAGTAAACCTAAATTACGCTTCAACCCACAATTGTTTAGGTGCATTACTTGAACATTATTTCAGCTGACTCCGCAGCGGCAATCCTTGACGCACAGTTTAACCCCACACACCTTGTCGCTTCCGCCGCTGTTCTGGTTAAGCCACCTTACCGTGAACCATACTTCCGCTTGGCAGAACCCATCTTCCGCGAAGTAAACTCTGACTTTGAAGTCATAGTGCATGAAGCTGAACTTTGCCGAAGCCTACTTGACACGATGAAGGCTGACGTGATTCATCTGGACATGACTTTGGGCGGCGTCTCAATTGAGGACCTCTCGCCTGTGGAGCTTTCTAACCTGCGTGCTTCAAGAACTGGCAGAGCAAACATTCTGCGGATTCTGCCTCGGCTAAGAAAGGTGGCTGGCGAAATAAAACGGCTCTACGGCATTGACGTGTTAGCGATTGGCAAGGAAAGCGTTCCTGTGCGGATTGCAGAGTTAACCGCTGGTTCAGAAGCTATTTTGTTTGCATGCAAACTGGCTGCGGAGCAGAAAGAGCCTGTCATGTTGGGGTTGCCCATGATGTGCCAGCCAAGATTCACCCAAGACAGCGTTTACTTGTATTCGCTTATGGCGGCAGAGCATGACATCCGCGGGTTCGCCGTTGACTCAACTGGGATACTGGGAAAGGTTAAATTGACAGAAACGTTTAATCCCTGTGCAAGAGGTTTTAGAGCTTTAAAGATAAAACCTAAAAACTGAAAGGACGTTGACCCAGTTGAGATTTATGGATTTGTCATGGTGGAGGACCGCTTCGGCTAAACGTAAACGAATATACACGGTCATTTTCTTTTTGATTGTGGCTATACTGGCAACTGTCGCTGGCACTTTTGTTCCGCTAAGCGCTGAAGAAGCAGAAATGATAGCTAGTCAGGTAAATTCAACTATTACTGAAAACCCAGATATTGCAAGTTTAACTGGAGCAATTTTTGTTAACAACTTTTCAATTTGTCTGCTCTTGTTTATCCCGATAGTTGGACCCTTACTGGGTGTCGCGATACTGTTCACTACAGGCACAGCTTTAAGCGCGATATCCATGTCACAAGTGCCCCCGATTCCAACATGGTTCTCGTTTCTGGCACTGGCTATTACGCCGATATTCTGGCTGGAGTTCATAGCGTACTCATTTGCCATGGCTCAAAGTATCTGGCTGTTTCGCAGACTAATGCAGAGGCGGTGGCGTGAACTAAAATGGACTGCTATAAGCATCGGAATCGTGGCGGCTATGCTGGCAATCGGCGCGGTCGTGGAAGCGTGGCTCATTGTAGCTTTCGGTTAACCGCTACCATTCTATTTTTCAATCTTTTTTGTTACTTCCAAACTTAAGTCTAAAGCTTTGACGCTATGCGTTATAGAGCCCATGCTGATTATGTCCACTTCTGCCTTGGCATAGTCAAGCAGGTTTTCACTGTTTATTCCGCCGCTAACTTCCAGCAGCACTTTACCTTGAAGTCCAGCCTTTTCAAGTTGCTCAACGGCTTCTTTGACCTGTTTAGGCGAAAAATTATCCAGCATAACAATGTCTGCTCCAGCCTTAGCCACCGCTAACGCATCCGCTATGTTTGTAACTTCAACCTCGATTTTTTTGGTGAACGACACCTTGGCTTTAGCCCGCTTAACAGCCTCTAAAGCGCTGCCTGCAATGGCGATGTGGTTGTCTTTAATCAAAACCATGTCGTCCAAGTGAAGCCTGTGCGGGTCACCATTGCCGATGATAACCGCTTTTTTGTCAAAATACAGCATGCCCGGAGCTGATTTGCGTGTTGCAGCGATTTTGGCGGTGGATTTAGCTTTTTTTAGCTGCTGTGCGAGCTTGTTTGTGGCTGTGGCTATGCCGCTCATGCGTGAGAGCAAATTCAGCAGGGTTCGCTCAACCGTAAGCAGGGTTTGAGCGTCGCCGCAGATTTGCATTAGAACTTGCTTGTTCTTGACATCGGCGCCATCAGAGACTTTGGTTTTAACTGTTAATCCAAGGCTTTCGGCAAGAATTGTGGCTTCTTCTATGCCTGCAACCATGCCAGCTTCTTTCGCTATAACGTCAGCTTGAACCTTTAAGCCAGCTGGAATGACTGCGGCGGCTGTCACGTCGCCTTGCCCCACATCTTGAGCAAGTAACTGTTTAAGCTGCTCCTCAACGATTCTTCTTGGAACAAACATAGCTTCTACTGTTTATCGTCGAAGGTTTAAATGCTTTCGTCGCCTTGAATTGGGAAAAACTAAAAGTAGCCAACACGTTAGCAGTGATTGTATGCGACTATTGTTCAGTTGCTCGGAACTGGGGTTAGGACACGTTTCCAGAGTCATTCCACTAGGTAAGCGACTGGAAAAGAGGGGTCATGAAGCATTCTTTTTTTCAGGCGGCAAAGCATACGAGCTTCTCAAAAAAGAGTTTAATCACGTTTACAAGTGCACGCCGATTTCATGGTACGAAAATGGACACGGCATCGTAACGTCAGCGTCACTGCTAAACACATTGTTGCCTCTGCCGCTTTTTAACATGGAACGTAGCAGGCTTGAAATGAAAGATTCTAACACTATGGAAATCATTCACCGCTACTACGATTTGAGGCAAAATATCCGCGACATCTCCCCTGACGTGCTCATTGCAGACGGCGACATCAACGCTTTGAGGCTTGCACTTCGCTGGAAAATCCCCTCAGTTTACATCGCCAACGTTATTCGCCCCAGCTACGGGTTTAGTTCACTTCTTAGTCCCGGCGAGCGTTTTATTGAGCGGTACGTTAAGAAATGCTCAAAAATCATAATTCCCGATAATCCTCCGCCCTACACTGTTTCAGGATACAACATCGGCGATTTAGGAGCTGCTGGATTTGACGGGAAAATCGAGTATGTTGGCGCCTTCGTAGACACCACTTACGTGGAAGGTGGGGAAAACCACGTTTTTGCACCCATCAGCGGACCAGTTGGGACACGCTCAAAACTAGTTAAAACGTTGCTTCCAGTATTACAAAACACTTCTGAAAAAGTAGTGGTAAGCTTAGGTATACCTGGAAAAAGGGCTTCAGCAAAAATCGGCAACTGTGAACTGCACAATTGGCTCTCCACACGAGAACGGCAAGACGTGATGAGAAACTCAAAATTCATAATTTTCAGTGGGGGACACATAACCAGCTTTGAAACCGTAAAGTACGCTAAACCAAGCATCTGCATCCCAACCCAGCCCGAACAAGGCGGCAACGCGGCGAAACTGCAAGATTTGGGGTGTTCAATAAAAGTGAAGAACCAAAAAGAGCTAGCCAAAGCAGTCCAAAAAATAATCAGTGAAATAGAGGTTTTCAAGAAGAACATGCAGGTGCTCAACGAATACTCTAACAGGTTTAAAGGCTTAGACCGTGCAGTCGCCATTGTAGAAGGCATGATGGATTAAGCAGTTTTTAGGCTTAAGCGTTTGATTTCTCCGTTGGGCGTTTCTTCCTCGAAAATGATGGCTCTGAACCTGTAGATTTTAGCGTCTTTAGTTAACCAGCTGTCAGGGGGTAATCCAGCTTTCATGCAGCATTGACACAAGAACTCTTCTTCACACCAGCCCCACTCCACAGGAACTTGAGGCAGCAACAAGCCTTTGTAGTAACCCCGTTCAATGATTAAACCGTCTTCGCCAACTTTGATGCTTTTCACGTATTCCTTTGGGTTGCTTACATGGACCTGTTCTGGCGGGGTTAACACGCTTACCTCAAAAACGCTCTTACCCAATTCTCTTGCGGTCATGGGTTCAAAACGAGGGTCGCCTGTTGACGCGTTTATAGCTGAATCAATCACTGCCTCAACAAGTGGGCTCGTTGGGTAAGGGTATCCTATGCAGCCCCGTAGCGATTTTTCGCCTCCGTGGACACTGTTAATGGTGACGAAGACACCGCATTTTTCAAAAAGCTTTTTTGGTGTGTCTTTGGGCGGTTTAAGGGTTTCGCCTTTTTCAAGGTACGCTTTAACCGTGTTTCTCGCTAAGGCAATAAGGAATTTTCCTTCTTCATCATTGAGTTCAAACGACAATGCAGTAAACCTTCTATCCAGCCACAAATAGGAAATAGCCTGCTAGAATTAAAAGTTAAAAAAGATTAAGTTGTTTAGAATTTGGTTGATTCTTCAGTTACGCCTTCCTTTGTTATGATGAGGAAGTCGATGCCGTCGCCGCTCATGGCGTCCCTGTTGACTGCAGATTTGATTGCTCTTGTTACAAGCTCTTTTGCTTCTTCAACTGTTATTGACTCTTTGTATGCTTCCTCAATAACTCCGATGGCAAGTTCTGTTCCTGAACCAACAGCAGCGTATTTGTCAGGGATAAGTGAGCCTAAAACGTCCAGAACATACAATGTTGCTCCTTCTTCATCTAAGCCGCCGACAATTGTTTGCGTAATCAATGGCGCGTATCGACGGTTGAAGAGAATGTTTGCCATAAGTTTAGCTGCGGCTTTAACACTAATTTTCCTGCCCACATCCATGCTAAACAGTTTAGCTTGAGCTTCAACCTCTTTGGCAAGAATCTGCATGTCACCCACGAGACCTGCGCATGCAACGCCGATTTGGTCGGTTATTTTGAATACTTTTTTGCCGCCTCTGCTCATTATGAAGTAGCCCATTGTGACTCTTTTTTCTGAGGCCAATACTACCCCGTCAGCGCAGACGATGCCCACGGTGGTGGCGCCTGGAACCCACGCGTAACCCTGCTGGGCTTGCTGTCCTTGAGCTTGCTGTGGCTGTTGTTCTTCTTGCGGCATAAGATGGATTGTTGGAATTTTTTGTAAATTTGGTAGTTGTGGTCCATATCCTTCCATTATTTTTCGCCTTTTCGATGTAATACACAAAACAATGTATTAAGCTTACTTATAACCATTTTATAGGGAGCAGGAGGCATATTAATGGCAGATTCTAATCCTGTACGGTGCCAAAAGTGTGGAAAACCCATAGGATACGTGACCGTGCTGTCCAAGGGCTTGATGGGTTTTCAGCAGCCAATGCCCAATGTTAAGATTGTTGCTCTATGCATGGATTGCGCTGGAAAACGGCAGAGTTAGGAAAGGTTTTTCCATAAGAGGCTAACATTGAAGGGGCAAGGTTAGCTGATGATTCAAGTTTACACTCAAAACATTAAGGGCACATGGTTTGCTTTAGCCTGCGCTGAACAGCGTATTTACGGTACATCCTTCGCTGAAACCGAGCAGAAAGCTCTAAACAGCCTGCTAAACAATCTGCCCTACAACATTCCATTCCAAGTGCTAATCTCGCCTTCGGCGTATGCTAGAGACACTTTTGGGTTGCTTGAGGCGGTTTTTGAAGGCAAAGACGCCAACTTGAACCTGAACCTTGCCACAGACAAATTGCCAGCTTACACTAAACGCGTTATTGAAGCAACCATGCAAATCCCTGTAGGCTACGTTGCCTCTTACGGTTCAGTAGCTAAAGCCGTCGGCGGAGGACCACGCGCTGTTGGGAACGTTATGGCAGGCAACGCTTTTGCCCCTCTGGTTCCCTGTCACCGCGTCGTCAAATCTGACTTTACGCTGGGCGGTTACGGCGGCGGCTTGAAAGTGAAGTATCAACTGTTATCTAAGGAGAAGAGGGGTTACTCTTCTGGGTTGAAAATAAGGCTGTATGAGGGCGACCTGCAGGTGTATCCTGTGGAGTATTCCTTGAGAGCCATTGAGGGCTTGTTCTAGGTTTCCAATAAACACTTAAGCCTGAACCCGTTTTATTTTATACC
Source organism: uncultured Candidatus Bathyarchaeia archaeon (assembly GCA_964391275.1). Lineage (GTDB taxonomy): Archaea > Thermoproteota > Bathyarchaeia > Bathyarchaeales > Bathycorpusculaceae > Bathycorpusculum. The sequence goes on along the minus strand of CAYMLF010000009.1, from coordinate 1,977 downwards.
ATCAGTTTTTGAGGTTGTATTCATGGCAAAATACAGGTGCACTGTTTGCAACTACGTTTATGATGAGGATAAAGAAGGCGTAAAATTTAGTGATTTACCTAAAGAATGGGTTTGCCCAGTCTGTGGCGTACCCAAAACCGCCTTTGTACTGCTTGCAGAGAAGAGTGAAGCAGAAAAAAAGCCTCAAGTAACACACACTGTTTCTGACATACTAATCAACCAACTCGCTGAATGGGGCGTCCAATACGTTTTCGGCATCCCAGGCACCTCAACGCTCGGCGTGGTTGATGCCATACGCAAAAGCAACGGCAGAGTCAAATACCTACAAGTGCGGCACGAGCAAACCGCCGCCTTCATGGCATCAGCCTATGGCAAACTGACTGGGCATGTAGCTGCTGTTTTGGGGATTTCTGGTCCCGGCGCCACCAACCTTGCAACGGGATTGTACGATGCCAAACTTGACCACTCACCAGTTTTAGCGTTAACTGGGTTGGTGGCTAGGCAACTGATTGGTCCAGGCTCAACACAGGAAAT
>CAYMLF010000009.1:0-1343 GCA_964391275.1 uncultured Candidatus Bathyarchaeia archaeon | reverse complement strand
AGACCAGTGATTATTGCTGGTTTTGGCGCTAGAGGTCAGGGAACTAAGCTTCTGCGGTTGGCAGAGAAGATTTCCGCTCCGATTGTGTGCACTTTCCGTTCTAAAGGTGTCATAGATGAGAGCGAGGCGTTGTATGTTGGTTGCCACGGCGGCATCGGCTCCACTGCGGCGGCAGCGCTTGTGGAAAAAACCGATTTACTCATTGTCATCGGCTCGTCATTCTCTGATTTATCGTTGATTCCAGAAAAACCCACGGTTCAGATAGACATTAACCCATTGATGATTGCCCGCAGATACCCAGTTAAAGTGGGTTTGCTGGGAAACAGCGCCGTCTTAATTCCCAAGTTAACCGCGAAAGTGAAAGAAAAACCCAACACCGCATACCTTGAAGAGATTGCGCGGCTCAAGAAGGACTGGCAAAATCAGTTGGAAAGGGAAGCAGACGCATCAATGAAGCCCATACGACCTCCGTACATCATTAAGGTTTTAAACGAAAAAATCGCTCCAGACGCGGTGATTTCGCTTGATGTGGGCGAGAACTGCTGGTGGTTTGGCAGAAACTTCCAGATGAAGCGCTCGCAAAAGATGGTTATGAGCGGAACGTTGGCAACGATGGGTTTTGGCTTGCCCGGCGCGTTGGCAGCTTGGCTTGCTTACCCCGACCGTCAAATCGTGTGCTTGACAGGCGACGGCGGCTTAACCATGGTTTTAGGCGACTTCTTAACCGCGCTCAAATACAAGATGCCGATTAAAGTTTTCGTGATGAACAATAAGCGGTTGGCGATGATTATGCAGGAGCAAAAAGTGGAAGGCTACGAGGGCTGGCAGACGGAACTGTTTGATTTTAGCTTCGCAGATTTCGCTGAGCACTCAGGCGGAATGGGGATTAAAGTTTCTGAGCCATCGGAGCTGCCGGGTGCGGTTGAGCGTGCGCTTGCTTCAAGCAAAGCAGTGATTGTGGATATTGACACTGACCCAAAAAGGTTCCCATAGAACTTTCAACATGCTAATGGGCTGTTTTTTCGCCAATACAGTCTACCTCTATAGGATTTACTAGACCTCTATCCCTCTAAGGTTCCTGCAACGAGTTTCTAATATGCCCAAATATGATTGTGAAAAACTAAATCCTGTCAGCACCTTAAATCCTACTTAACATGCAGGCGCACCGGCATTTTTGCATCAAAAAACTTAAACAATACCCTGCAGTCAATATCGGTGCTGGTGCCGGGGTATCCGAGCCAGGTCTAAATAGGCGGCCAGATAACGATTGCCTAAGATATGGAGGAGGACTTAAGATCCTCTGGCGAAGGCCTTCGTGGGTTCAAGTCCCACCCCCGGCACCA
>CAYMLF010000008.1:2237-24517 GCA_964391275.1 uncultured Candidatus Bathyarchaeia archaeon | reverse complement strand
ACGAAAGCGTATGCGCAAAAGCAATGGTCAACATAGAGACGGCGAGGTCTCTCTGAGCAGACCCCCCCTCCCTTATATAAAGCAATGTTGAACGCTCAACTGTTGCTCTGTACCTGTAACAGTGTAAAGTAAGCTAATTAAGCCTCAAAACAAAAAGCAGAATAAGACTTGAAGGGTTAGAAAGCAAAAAAGTTTATGGCGGGATAACTCCCATTCTAGACAGCTCTTCTTTTAGGCTATCACGTATCTGCTTTAGGCTCTGCCGTTTCGCAACGTACTCGTCACCGCTGATTTTTTCAGTTCGAAAATCGCTGTCAATTTGCCCCAGCTGCACGTTGATTTCAACTATGCGCTCTTTAAGCTGGTCAACATACGAGCCCGCTTTCTCATGCACAACCACTTCGGAGGGCGCCAGCGACGTCTTGATTAAACCGTCTTCAATGCGCAGGATTCGGCTTGACGCTCGCGCAACACTTGGGTCATGAGTAACCATGATAATGGTTTTGCCCAAGCCCTTATTCACCTTAACCAAGTACTCAACAATTAGTCGCGCGTTCGCCGTATCCAACTCGCCAGTCGGCTCATCAGCCAACAGCACAGGCGCGTCGTTGGCAAGGGCTGCTGCAATCGCGATTCTCTGCTGCTCTCCACCGCTTAACTCTTCGGGTTTGTGGTGGGCACGGTCTTGCAGACCCACGGTTTCCAGCAGTTCCTGCACGCGCTCTTTCCGTTTGCCTCGTTTAACGCCTGATGCAACCATTGAGAACTCTACGTTTTCCTGTGCAGTCAGCGTTGGGATTAAATTGAGGTTTTGGAAAATGTGTCCCACCGTTCGGCGGCGGTAGTCAACTAGTTGCCTCACTGAGAAATCCGTGATGGTGTGTTCGCCGACTTTAACTATGCCGGCTGTGGCTTTGTCTAAGCCGCCGATTATGTTTAGCAGGGTTGATTTGCCACTTCCGCTGGGGCCAATAATGGAGATTAATTCGCCTGCGGAGATATTCAGGTTTAACCCTCTCAGTGCTTGGACTTCGATTTTTCCTGTACGATGTACTTTCACTAAGTCTTTTATGTTTATGTTTAAACCTTTCATCTTAATCTAACCATCCTCTCAAGTTTAGTTACATATTGTCTAGACATTAACAGGACTGAAACGATTACTGAAGCGTAAATCAGAGCTATGTATGTCGCTATTGTAAATAGGGCTTCAGACGAAAAAGCCATATGTCGCACAACAAGCTGTGGAATCACAACGCCAGTTGTGGACACGGTGCCGTAAAGAATAATGGTGCCGACACCTAACCCAAGAAGAACAGCGAAAGTAATCACCGCAATGTTCTCGGATAAGAACATCCAAACAAGCTGCCGATAAGACAAGCCCCTAACACTCATCAAAGTTGCTTCACGGCTTCTCTCCTTTAAACTAACAAGGCTAACTAGTGTTGTTCCAACCGAAGCTGACAGAACTGCAAAAACCAAGCCCATCCGTTGGACATCCAAATTTTGCAGGCTACTGTAAGTCAAAGAGTTATTCATCTCCCAAGTGATTGCCCATTGCTCATCAAACGATTCAACCCCTAAAATTTCAAGGTCAAGCCCTCGAATCTGCTCAGCAATGGCGGTTCCATTGATGCCCTCTTCAAGGTCTATTAAGATTTTCTCGTCGAATTTTTCAAGCTTGTAAGCGTCACTGTACTCGGAGGACATGTTAAAGAGGTTTCTTGGTATATAAGACCACGTTTCGTCTACAAACTTTTCACCCCTTATGCCCGGCAATTCAACTGGTTCTGGACCAAAGAAGCCAACAATAGTAAGTTTTCTTCCTCCTGACGGGAAGTTAATGCCCACTTGGTCGCCAATGTTGAGGTTCAACTTTTCAGCTACTCGTTTCTCCAAAATAATAGTCATATTATCCTTCTTTAAACCGTTAAACGCTTCCTCCATAGATACGCCTGTAAACCATTGCGGCTCATAATAGGCAACTGAACCCCAAGAATCAGGGTCAATAGTATGCATTGTGGTTGTTATTCCCTCAGAAGAAGACTGGTAAAGCTCACACTCTAATGCCGTGGCTTTGATTCCCGACACGTTGCCTAAAATGCTCTCCAAAACTTTTGGAGTCTGCGTTGCATTTAACACGCTCACGGTTAAGTCAGCGCCAACCTGAGAGCGCACCTGCCGCGCGATATAATCCTGTTCACTTGACAACTGCCCGCTTACTTGAACGCTATACCCAACGATAAACGCAACCAAGAAAGCTATTGCGGCTAAACGTGCAGGGTTCCGTCGAACATTTTTCACTGCTAAGGCGCCTAAATCGCCCATAACCCTAGAGAAGCCCGAAATTAACTGTTGGAATTTTAGCGAGTTCTGAATTAGTATTTTGGTGAGCCCCCAGAAGAAGAGTATCGGTCCAATGTACGTGAGTATTGAATCAAAAATCGAATAAACTTGGACAAGAAGTGATACGTAAAAGTTGCCAGAAGAAGCATTCGCCTGAGCCAAAAGCATAGTGACATTCGCGCCGGAAGCAAACAAGACTATTTTGTATGCTCCAAGAATGAACGCTACCCAAGGCACTCTTTTTCGGTAAGAGCGTTCAACATCAGAATCCATGTAATCTCTAAGCGCTTCAACAGTTGGCAATCTTGAAGCTTTCCTTGCAGACAGGAACGCTGAAAAGAACGCTAATGCCATGCCAAAAATAATCGTGAAAATCATCGTGACAGGGTTAAAGTAGTTGCTACTAAACAATGTGTCAAGATTAAACTCTCCAAGAAAAACTTGGTTCAAAATTAACCCACAGACTACTCCAATTACGCTGCCCATAAAACCGATTGTTAAGGTTTCAGTTAGGAACATCCGCTGTATTTGCCCACTTGAGAGACCCTTTGTAGATAGTAATCCAATTTCGCGCCTACGCAAATTGTATGACACGTCAGAAACGGTTGACCCCAGAAACCAAGCGACAAAGAAGACAGGGAAAGATATCAGGAGAAAATTAAGCGAAGTACTCGCGAAGTTGTTTTCAAAACTCACCAAGATATTGCCGAGTTGATTGCTTACCCAACCCTGAAATTCAAAGTTAGCTAGAACATTGTTTCTAATGTCTTCGACAATAGTTTCAACTTTATCTGATGAAGCTCTAATGTCCCAAGGACTCAAAAGCGCGTCATGGTCAACGTTTATCAGAAACGTTGCATCAATAGTGCCGTCTGTAACGTTAGCCCAAAGCTTTGCAACCGTAGTTTCCCAGCTAACAATCATCATATCCTGCTGATAACGGTACCTCTCCATGGAACTAGTTGAGAAGCCAATAGTGTTGCCTAAAACAACAAAGGTGTTGCCTGAAATAAGAGTATAGCCCTTATCAGTAAAGTCAGCGTAACCAGCAACAGTCAAGTTTACTGGAATAATTGCGGCACTGTAGTTTTTCGGTACGATAAAAGCCATGGCAGTGGAAATATTATCGCCTATGGTAACTCTGTTCTTGAAGGTTTGACCTACAATAAGGTACGTTTCATTTTCTCCAATACCATCAACTGGTTTGTTCAACCATTCATCATTAATTCTCGAAGAATTAGGGAAGGACACTATTGGTCCATTCCAACTTAGGTTATAGTCATCGCTGGATATTTTGAAAGGTCGATAAGACCGCAACACAACCGCGACATCTTTAACGCCTTCAATCTCCGAAATATTACCCATGGCGTAGGCAAGATTCGTCGAATTAAACCTTCCATTAAACTCTATATCACATACAATACTGCTAAGCTGGCGATCAAACGCTTGCTTAGATGCAATGTTAGCCTTAATATCTACGGCAGCAAAAAATGTTGAAGCCAAAATTATTCCTATTAGCAGTGCAACAAAAAGTTTCCAGTTACGCATTACTCGTTTTAAAGGATACATCAGAGGCATGAAATATCAATCCCTTAATCAACCAACCGCTTTTTAAGTCTACTCTTTAGGACACCCAGCGGAACACCAGAACAGCAAAACCTAAAACCAAAACAAATCGCCACCAACCAAGAAAGAATTAAATCACAAGTCCGTCCTCTAAATACACATGAACAATTACCTCGACGCCCTAAAACAGGAAAACATGAGCTTATTCACCGACTTCTACGAGCTAACCATGTGCGCAGCCTACTTTGACAACCAAAACTTCGAGCCAGCCACATTCGATTTGTTCATTAGGCGTCTGCCAGAAAACCGTTCCTACTTACTCTTCGCTGGGCTAGAGCAAGTCTTGCTGTATCTGCAGAGCATAAAGTTCACACCAGAACAACTAACATACCTAAAAAAGCAAGGCTTTAACCAGCAATTTCTAAATTACCTAAAAAATTTCAAGTTCACAGGCGACGTTTGGGCAATCCCTGAAGGCACAGTCGCGTTTCCAAACGAGCCGTTAATACGCGTAACAGCCCCAATCATTGAAGCCCAAATAGTTGAAACCTTTTTGCTAAACACGATTAACCTGCAAACCATGATAGCCACCAAAGCCTCACGTGTCGTACACGCGGCAAAAGGCAAAGCCGTAATCGAGTTCGGCTTGCGGCGGGAGCCAGGGGTTGACGCAGGCATAAAAGTTGCCCGTAGCAGCTACATCGCAGGTTGCCAAGGCACATCCAACGTTCTCGCAGGCATGGCTTATGGCATTCCAGTTTTCGGAACCATGGCTCACTCCTTCATAATGTCCTACCCCAAAGAACTCGACGCGTTCCGAGCATTTGCTAAAACTTTCCCACACAAGTCCACACTTTTAATTGACACTTACAACGATATTGCAGGCGCCGAAAAAGCCGTCATAGTAGCCAAAGAACTCGAAGCCAAAGGCTTCAGGCTTGGCGGAGTCAGACTCGATAGTGGTGATTTAGCGGAAACCAGCAAAAAAGTCAGACAAATCCTCGACGACAACGGCTTAGAATATGTGAAAATCTTTGCTAGCGGTGACCTCGACGAGTTTAAGCTGGCTGAACTGCAAGCGGATGGGGCAAAGATTGACGCGTTTGGCGTTGGCACAAAAATGGGAACATCCGCTGACCGTCCATACCTTGACGTAATCTACAAGCTATCTGAAACCATGACTTCACCAGGCGTTTTTTCGCCAATCATGAAGTTAAGCAAAGACAAGAACACCTTGCCAGGCAGAAAGCAGGTTTACCGTTTCAAGGATGCAACGGGCAATTTTGAACGGGACATTATTGCTTTAGCTGGCGAAAAAATGGGTGGTGAACCCTTACTTGTCAAAGTCATGGACCAAGGTAAATTAACCTATCAACTGCCAACCCTAAACGAGATCCGCAGTTGCACCGCAGAGAACCTGTCTCGTCTTCCAGAGCCTTACAAAAAGCTGACAAACGCGCAGCAGTATCCTGTAGAGTTGAGCATAAACTTGCAAGAACTCATCAAAACCTTAAAACAGCAATTAACCCAAAACGAAATATCAACTCACAACCATAACCATAGGTAACGTTTCACCGTTTGAGTATCCATTATTTTTAAGCTTACTGGTGGGGAATTTGGCAAACACTTAATAGTCTTTTTCGAAAAGGTGTACTGCTATTAAACTTAGGGAAAAGACCGTTTATGCAGAATCGTCCCGTAATAGTTGCTGTTGGCAGAACCAAATTTGGTGAACACTACGGCAAAGAGCCAGAAAAACTAATTGAAGAGGCATGGCTTGCCGCATCTCGCGAATGCAATATCGAACGCAAAAACCTTGAAGCATGCTACATGAGCGACTGCTTTCTCCCCATCACCAACAAACTGGGTTTAGAAGAAGGCTTCCTCTCAGAACTAACTGAACTGCATGTACCTATGGAAGTTACACGTTCCTTTAGCGCCGCATTGCTAACCGCATGCCACGCAATTCAAGCAGGCGTCTACAACACCGTCCTCGTCGGCGGCATAGAAAAAATGACTGACCGCTGGGACAAAATCCGAGACGACCTTATGCTTCTTGAAGACCCATGGAGCTATTACGCTGGCGGAACTCCTGAAGCAAACCATGAGCTTATGCTGCGTGCATACATCAAAAAGTACGGTGTTGCCGAAGAAAACTTGGATAAACTAAACAATGCACTTGCCCAAATTACAATCAAGAATCATGCAAACGGCGCCAAAAATCCCTATGCACAGTATCAAAGAAAAATTAGTCTTGAGCAAGTTTTTAACGCAAGAAAAGCCGCTAACAAACCTTTAGGACTATACGATTTTGCGCCAATCTCCGATGGTGCATCCGCCCTGATTTTAACAAGCGAGTCAGTAGCCAAAGCAATGAAAGTAACTCCAATTTACGTTTTAGGCTGCACTTCTGCCACCGACTATCTAGATTACTCGGCAAGAGCAGACTTGACACATTTCATATCAACACAAATAGCCATAAAAAAAGCCCTCAAAAACAGCCAAGTTCCCCTGTGGGATATACGTGTTGTTGAATTAAACGACCAATCCACCGTGATGGAGCTTGTCTCGCTTGAAGACTTAGGCTACTGCCAGCCTGGAACCGCTTGGGAAAGCATCGCTGAAAGCTGCCCCAACGATAAAGGCTGCTATGAAATTGAGGGCAAAGAATTGTATGTTAACACGAATGGCGGTTTAAAAGCAGACGGTAACCCACTGGGCGCAACAGGCGGAGCACAAATCTACGAGATTTATCGGCAATTAACAGGAAAAGCTGACGAACGGCAAGTCAGCATTGACAATACAACGCCACAGTTCGGCTGCGCTTTAGAGTTTGAAGGTTTCGGAACCAAAGCGTACGCCACCATTTTAGGGAGGCAATAAGATTGAGCAGTGAACCAATAGAGCGTAGAGTATCATACTTAGGCGACAGATTAAAAGCAAGCCGATGCAAAATCTGCGGAAAAGAATACTTTGAAGTACGCGATTACTGCGGCAACTGCGGCAGAAAAAGCTACGGAAAAATGGACAGCGCTGATTTGTTTTTTGAAAAAGGAACCCTTGAACTTTGCACACTGATTGATGAACCTACAAACAAGTTCATGAAACTTGAACGCTTCATCTATGGCATCGTCAGCTTCCACAACGGCAAAATCCGAGTCCCAGCAAGACTAACCGATCAGCTTCTTTGTGGGGAAAGCATTGATTTTTCAAGCCTTGAAGGCAGAGAAGTCACGCCAAGATTCCGCAGACGCTACTCGGTGGGCAAAAACGATGTTATCCCAACAATCTCCTTAGCCTTCACCTTGGCAGATGAATACTATCCACATCAAGAATACAAGGTAATTCAACCAAGCAAAGACTATAAAACACCAGGCATCGTCGGCTACGGCATGTACACATCACGCTTCCGCATAAAAGAAGGCGCCCTTGAACGCGCTGTGCCCTTTGTTGACGAAGACTCGGTGACAGCATCGGTTGAAGCAGGAAAACTTGCCCTCATCCACTCAGGCATCGACAGCAGTTGGGTCGGCAAAATCTACGTAGGCTCAGAATCTAACCCGTACGCAGTAAAACCCATCGCCTCAAAAGTCGCCCAAGTGCTCAAGCTTGGCGAGGAAGACGGTGACGTTCAAAGCGTAGATGCAGTGGACACAGAGTTCGCCTGCAAAGCTGCAACGAGCATGTTCAAAGACGCATGTGCACTAGTTAACTATGACAAGTCAGACATAAAATACGTCATGGTTATCGGCTCAGACAATTCGCAAGCTGCACCCAGAGGATGCCCAGGAGGCGAACTTGACACTTACGTGGGCTACGGAGGCGCAGCTTTCCTATTTGGCAAACAAGATGTTATTGCAGAACTCGAAAGCTGGTACTCATGCACCTCAGACACACCAGATTTTTGGCGACGTGACGGCGAGCCATTTCCTATGCATGGCGGCAGATTCACAGGTGACCCAGCATACTTTAAACACGTGCGCAAAGCCGCTTCTAAACTGATGGAAAAAAGCAACCTTAAGGCAGATGACTTGACTTATTTTGTTGCTCACCAGCCAAACCCAACGTTTCCAGTAAAAATCGCCAGAGAACTGGGCTTCAAAGATGAACAGTTCATGCCTGCAGTGCAAATCACCAAGTTCGGCAACACCTACTCAGGCTGCGTGCCCATAGGTTTAGCTGCAGTGCTTGACATAGCGAAACCTGACGACAAAATTTTGGTTGCCAGTTACGGTTCAGGTGCCGGAAGCGACGCATACCTGCTGCGGGTAACCAGCCAAATACTGGAGAAACGTCAGCGCCAGAAAATCAACGTTAAATTTCAAGCTGAAAACCCCTTTGCTGAATACGTTGATTACGTAACGTATAGACGACTTAAAGCAGGCATGTAGCCCCATAATTTTATTTTTTTTTTTGTTGCTCTTGGATTCTAAGCCCCCTTATTTATAGTCTCATCGCTTGTTAGGCACAGCTTAAAGTGTTGCACGTTCGTTGAAGTAGTGCTTGCAACTTACCAGTGTTTGTTGGTAAATTGTTTGTCTAGATGATCAGTTATCGGTGCCTTGATTGATTATCAAACGTGTTATCAATTAATTGCTTGCTGCCTTATTTTTCGGTTGTTTTTGCGGAGGTAGCGCTTGTTGTTCTAATAATTAGACGATTTGTTCTATTTTTCAGGTTAAAATTTTGTTGTATTTTTTATGTGAACTACTCTTTGCAAAAGCTTATCTGTAGTATACCTTACGAAACATGATAATTTGCAATATTGCTAACTTAGCTTTTCAACAATCAATAAATGCTATAGAAGGCGCTTGGTTGAAACCATGGAGAGAGAGAATTGAAACGAAACGCAAAAGCAATTGTAATCGTCAGCATCCTACTCCCTCTAATGGTGTTAAGCATACTGACGACAACTACAGACGCAGCCGTAACACAATCCCCAAACAAAGTCTATCTCGGCTTAAGCGGATATCCAACAAGCACATCGCAGGTCCAAAACATTATCAACACGATGCAGGCAAACGGGTTAAACACTTACCGTATGAGCTTCAACCCAGAATGGTCCAGAGGTCCACATCCATACCATCAAGAATACATCCAATACTTCCTAGACCACAGCAACTTCAACATCATCGTTGACCGCAACCACCTGTACCCACCACAAGAAAGCACTGCGTCAGCAGCAAGAAGCAACTGGGCAACCGCAAGAAACAGCATCTTTGACGTACTAAAAGCATTTCCCAATAACCCACGCGTCATGGTAGAACTCATAAACGAATACGTGTCCAACGACTTCTACAGCCGCATGCAAAGTTTAGTAACAGAAGTTCGCAATGCAGGTTACACCAACACGCTTGTAGTAAACAAATGGAATCAACCATGGACCGTTATAAACGACCCATTAGACGCAACAATCCAAGGATACCACTACTACTTCAACAGCTGGAGCCCCTCAGGAGCAATCTCACAAATGCAAACAGCACAATCAAAAGGCATTAAAGTTATCAATACTGAAATAGGAGCAGACTACAACGAATATAGCAGCTACACCACATCAACAGTAAACGAGCTAAACCAATTCATAGCGCAATGCACAAGCATGGGCATAGGTAACACTGTTTGGATGAACGAGAACTTAAACAACATGCCCCGATACCAGCAACTGGGACTTGATTTCCCATCAGTTACAGCACCCTCACAGCCCAACCCAACGACTACACCAAGACCAACTACATCCCCAACTCCAACCCCAACAGCAACACCTAAGCCAACGACTACACCGACCCCTACAACTACACCAACACCCATGCCAGAACTTAACTATCCCACTCAAACCTGGCAAAGACTCTGGACAACCCAAAACGGACAATACCTTGGACAAACGGATGAAACAACCATACAATTTGACACCAACTGGGGCACTGGAACAGTAGCTTTTGGCAGAACAGACGACATAATGTTGACTTCCAGCCGAACAATTAGTCTATCAGAAGGAACCTACACCTTTACCGTTGGCAGCGACGACGGCTTCCGACTCTATATTGACGGTAAACTAGTAATGCAAAGCTGGTCAGACCGATCATACAATACAAACAGCCACACAACAACCTTAACCTCAGGGTCACACAAATTCAGACTAGAGTTTTATGAAAACAGTGGAAATGCCAGAGTATCCTTCGCATACCAAACTGAAAACACAACGCCAACTCCAACAGCCACTCCAAAACCAACACCTACTCCAACATCAACTGCAACCCCTAATCCGACCAATCCGCCATCAACCGATGAATACAGGGAAAACTTTGAATCAGTAACAGACTTTTTGAAGAACTGGTACAGGACAACAACATGGGGCGAAAAAGTAACACAAACTAACGCTAAACCATACGATGGTTCATACGCAGCCTGTTTTACAACTAACAGGCTATCCCGTGGACGAGAAAATGCTTACATATCAAAGAGCGTTAACATGGAAAGCATTAGCACCAAAGGATATTTCAGTATAAAAAGCACAACCAGCAGAATCCTAAGCGACAACGGCGACCGACTATACCTCATAAGCTTCGCTAACGGCCAAGGAGAAGTTGCATATGCAGGAATCAGAAGAGAAAACGGAGTAAACAAATGGGTACTATACGCTAACGGTGCAAAGACTTCATCAGCAATTCCAATCTCAGCTGACAAATACTACAATGTTGAACTCCGCTGGGATGCAAACCAACACTTAGCTGAAATGTACGTTGACGGCTCAAAAATCCTTGAGCTAACCAACTATCGCAACAGTGGTGCAGTTACTAACGTTAACATGGGCATAATATACACTTATAATGTCCAAAACGCGTTGACAGTAACAGGCGATAACTTCATCATTTCAAAAATTTAGGTAAGGCCTCTAAAAAATACCCACCCTTTTCTTTTTTAATAAAAGCAAATTCATGCCAAGACAGGCGTAACCAGAAATCCATGTCCACCACTCATAAAACCCTCCGTTATCGAAATTGATTTACCCAACTAAACAGCATTTAGGTTGCTCATGATGGCATATTATTCTGAAAAAGTCTATGGATTTTGTATGGGTGTATCGAAGGTAAAGTCGTATAGTGTGTATCCTTGCCAGTTCTCGGTATCATCATTCATCCATATGCAATTGTTTACTCCCAAAGCCTGACTTTGCATCAGGAATGTTTCTAGTTCGTCGACGTTTTGTTGAGTAAATGCTTCATATTCATCAGAGTGAGCACCGATTTCTGTGTTTAAAATTTTTGTGACGCCTCTTGAGAGAGCTATATTCATTTGTTCTATCGCTTCTGATGCTTCCCAATGGTTGAAGTAGAAGTGCATTCCCTGATACGTATTATCTAATGGGTCAGTGAATTTTAGCCAAATCGTAGTTAGCTTATTTGTAACGATGGGGTTAGTGTAGCCAGCGTCTCTTATTTCATCTATCAGCGCTTGCATCTTTGCGTCATAATCGCTTTGGGCGTATTCGTTGATTAATTCTACTGCAACTCTTGGGTTGTTTGGATAGTCCTGTAAGACCTCAAAGACTCTATCTCTAACTTGATCCCAATGGCTCTGAGCGTAGATTGACTGCTCATCCCTAGGATAGAGATGGTTTCCATCCACCACAACAAAGAAATCCGTATTGACAAGGAGATAATCGATGTAGCTTGCGTTGTAGCACCTAAGTTCTCCTTCCAAGACTTGCCAACTTGGCTTAAAGCTAATCCGATAGGCATTCAAGTTTTGACTCTTCATTAGCGCAATAGTATTTTCAAGCTCAGCTTGGGATGTAGTGTAGCCTGAAAACCCCAAGTAATCAAAATCAGCAGTTGATGGAACTGCATTTACAAAAGTAGGTTTTGAAGAAATCGCGCCCTCTATTGATGTCCAACCGGAAAAGCTCTTTGTCGCAATATCAACAGATCCTTGCCAAAGGGAGAATAAGTCGATGCCTCGGACAACAAGTTGTAGCTTCCCGTTAATAACAGTGGCACCTACACCATCGCAAGTTGCACCCGGCAGTGAAGACCATGCACTCCAAGAGTCGCTTTCAACGTTGTATTCTCTAAAGTAAATTACGTTATCTAATCCACGGGCTACTAAGTAATTCTCGCCCTGACTTGAAGCTAAAGTTAGCACTGATTCTGATGCGCCCGACAGTAATATCCAATCTCTTATGATTGTGCCATCACAACTGACGATTGCGTCAAACATGCCCTTTCCGTTTAGCTCTTTAGCAACAATATGCAAATAGTCACCGACAAATACGGCGGCTAAAGGACTGTCTGTTAATCCTGAAGACAGTGATTTCCAGCTTTCCCATGCGCCATTTTGATAGCTGCGGATGTAAATTGCATTGTCTAATCCTTTTGCTATAATGGAGAGTACTGTTCCGTTTGAAGTTAAAATTGGAGCAGAATTGGTGACGCCGCTTAGAACTTGCCAACCTGAAAACTGATTGTTTTCCAAGTTCACATATCCATGCCAGAGTGTTGTGCCGTCTATTCCTAGAACTACCAAATGAAGTTTACCCTCAAAAACGCATGCAGCTGGGCTAGCTATCGTCGCGCCCGGCAGAAGGTTCCAAGCATTCCATGTATTGCTACCTTCATCGTATTCTCGGTAATAAATCGAGTTATCAACTCCTCGAACCGATAAGTAAGCTCTCTGAGAAGCTTGAACAGAAGGAGCATTGATGGCTGCATCATCCATGTAAACGCTTATGGCAGAAGTACCTGAATAGTATCCAACTCCGAATCGTACAGAGGTAACATCGCTTGAACCTATAGTGTCTTGTTCCAGAAACGCTACTTCTATTTCGTTGACATATAAGGCTAAGGTTTTGCCGTTACCTGAATTATTATAATAAGCCTCGATATGATACCATCCTCCCTCGCTGGGGCTAGAAGCGCCTAAAATAAACGGCCAATTGCTATACTGGATTGCCCACTTTGTACTTGTATTGTCCGCTCTGATTCCAAACGAACCCACTGGGTGATCACTGGCGTTGGTTAGCTGTATAAGCCATAACGATTGTTGACTGGCAAGAGGCAAGCCATCGGCAATATAGACATAGGCGCTAGCGTATAATTCTGAATAACCTGTGAGAGTCTTATAGCAGTAAGCACGACGAGTACCAGAGCCAGAGCTAATGTTCAATTGGGCGCTGTAACTGCCGCTATGAGGTTGATTGGAGAAAACGATTGCCGAACCGCCAGTTGTAGTATAATTTCCATTCCATGCGCTGAAACCTCCAGATTCAAAACCATCAGCGAAAATTAAGGGCGCAGCTACCTTCACCATATTTGATGTTTTGGTTATTCCATCTGTTAAGCCATCGTTGGGCGTAACCTGGCATGTCCAACGGTCATTAACCGCAAGCTCACTGGATGGAATTGTTGCTTTGTTGCTTAAGCCATCTCTCGTTTCTAAGTAACGTTGATCTACTAAAGAATCCGACATCTCAAAAGAATAAACCTTGACTTCATCAAGTATGCCCTTAAAGTCCTGTTGAGCCTCAATATAGCTTGAATAGTCAACAACGCTTGAATAGTCCAAAATACTGTTAAAAGCAATCTCTAATGGACCGTCAGTACGCTTGATGCTTCCCGGCGCTGTGGAACCTGAACTGGCGCGTTCTATGCCGTCAACATAGATCTTCAAGCCAACACCAGATTTATAAGTGCAAACTAAATGATGCCAATCACTAACGCCTGAAGTCATAACGTAATTCACACTAAAACTCTCTGACGATGTGTAAATTAACCATTTGTAGCTCAAACTTGAACTAGACATGTTTGCACTACAATCCAGTCGATAACCAACCTCTTCTGGTTCATAACGGTCTGTCTTCCAAATGACCGGTTTACTAGACATTGTCGTTGTGGCTTTTATCCAGCATTCCACCGATATCTCTGACCATGAACCGTCACCGCCTAAACTGTTACCTTGTTCTTCGATTCTTATGAAATCGTTTCCGTCAAAGGAAAAGCCTCCGCCGACGATTCCCTCAGTCCATGTTGCACCAAAAACTGTGCCATCATTACCATAGCTAGAGTAATCCTTCGTAACAGCATAGCCGCAGTAAACTGCGTTAGCGTTTGGTTTGCTTTCAAAGGGAAGATTAAGGTTTGCCAATGGCAAGCCGTTTTTGACCCAATTGTAAATGTTAGTTACAGCGTTGCCGTTTACGTCAGCTGTAGATTGGTTGTAGCATACTAAATCCTCATGTAAAGTGTTTCCTCCGTCAGTTGAATTTAAAACTGGAGTGCCCTGAGTTGGAGCACTGTTTGTAATATACGGCGCTGTAGTGAACCAGTAGTTTTTGCTTGTTACATGTCCTGATTGGTCAGTTGCGTTAACCTGCCAACGGTAAAGGGTTGAGGCTGTTAATCCGCTTACCGTAAGGTTTCGTATGCCGTTGCCCACGTTTGTCCCGCTACCTGAGCCAATGTTTGGTGTTGTTGTGACGGTGTAATTCATGGTTTGCCCCAATGGATGATTCAACTTAAACGATAACGTGTTTAGAGCGGTTGACACGTTAACTGCCCCAGGTGGTGGATTAACGGGGCTGACATCAGGCCATGGTCTTTCAAACGGGACATACTCTGAGACGCCGTTTCGGCTTTCACTGTAAAAGTGCACTTCACTTCTTGCCCTAGGATTAGCTGCTATGCCCGGCGTGTCAAAGCAGTAAATTATGCCGCCTTGAGTTAAAACAAGCAGTTCATTTAGACCGCCATCGTCACGGTCAATGTCTTGAACCACTGAGCCTATTGCGGGGCGACGTAAACCCACAAACTGATCCACCAAAGCAAAGTTCTGATCATATATTTTTACTGCATCACTTTTATTTCCTGATTCATCATAAATGGTGACAATAATATCCATGACTCCGTCGCCTGTGACTTCTCCAACGCTTGGTCCTCTGAAAGCTAAGCCTGCATTTATCACGCCGTCTAAACGCCAATTATACAAATCCCAAATCATTGTATAGTTTGAAATAAATCCCATGCCTGATGCTACGTGGGTGCCGTCAGCGCACATCAACTCTAAACTGCCGTCGCCGTCGATATCATAAATTGTTGATTGATAATGAACCGGTAACCCAAGCAGTTGATCATAAAGTACTGTTCCTTCAGCGTTTGTTAGCGGTCTTCCATCTGTAGAGTTAAGAACGCAGACTCCTGTTCCCAGATTGGTTGAAACAACATCTAATATGCCGTCCTTGTTAACGTCTGCAAGCATGGGTATGTTGCTGCTTGCACCCCAATCATAAATCCGCCAACGCAAGGTCAAATTGTCAGCCCAAAAAGACGTTATCCCTCTGCCCCAACTGCCGTCGCCATAGTAAACGTCACGTTCATTCATGTAGATTTCAAACGTTCCGTCATTATCGGTGTCGCCGATTGATAAGCCGCCTGCGCAAGGATGCCAAACAGTTGTGCGGGCTTGCTCAACCATGGTTTGCAGTGTTGGGTCCCATTCCCAAGCTATGAGTTTTCCTGTCGTGGGTTGCTCCTCATAAGCCATAACGCCTATGAATACCGTTGGGTATCCGTCGCCGTCAATGTCAGCTATGGTTCCGCTGCCATCAACTCTTCCGCCAACAGGTTCGATGAAACCGCCAATACTGCTGCCGTTATACGTAATTGTGCCGGGAGCCTTCCAAAGCTCGCTGCCGTCCTCAGCGTTTAAAATGTACAATCCTGCAGGCGACTGAAGGGCAACGATTAGCTCAAGTTTGCCGTCGCCTTCAATATCCGCCGTTTGAAGGGTCGCCGTGTCGCCGACCATGTAGATATTGGTGCGCCAGATTTCTTCTCCTGTTACGCCGTTAAGGCAAGTAACTCGTCCTGGGGTGTCGGAAGGTTGAGGTGGACCTCCAGCATGAAAGACTTCTTCACCTGAAATATTTGGATTGACGTCAGCCGTCAAGAGTGCTTCACCACCGCCAGCAACATAGCCTACCCATTTAGGCTGCAAAAAGCTTCCCTGTGGTTGCACGTTCCAAGGTTCAGCTAAACCAGTGGGCGAAAAAAGAACAGTAAATGAGCCGATTAAAAGAGCGATTAATAGTAAACCATTAAAATGGGATTTACCAAAGCTTGGTTTTAAAAAATGCATACCCGATTACTCCTTACTTCTAAAAATCACAAGCGATAACTAGGAGTACAGAGGCTGGGTCGGTATAAAAGTATTATGTTCAAAATAGAATAGCAAGCAAACGGCCAATTTTTGCCTGCAAAAACTTAAATTATGAATCAAACACAAAGGTAGTATGCAGGTTAACGTTTTGCTTACTTTTACTCAGGTTACCGCTATACCACGGCAATTGTTTTCAAAAATCTAGGGTTCAATTTCTCCTGAAAAGCATCAATTAACCTAGCAAGGAACAGGTGTCTATGATGATTTATCAGCCAAACCAACGCCAGAAGCAAGAAACCGCAATCCTTGCTTTCGTAGCCGCCGCAGTTGCTCTAAACCTTTTCTTTACAACTCTAAAAATAATTAACCTGTCAAACCTGACATACTATTATTGGTTTAAACCACAGCTAATTAGCATAGTAATCTTTTCACCTCTAATTGACCAGATAATTTGGGGAGCAACTCTGATTTTAGTCGGCTTAATAGTGCTGTTAAAAAACATGCACAATAAAACAATCACAATAACTATGATAGTTTGCTTGCCAACCCTTGTTTTGCTACTGTTGCTTCAAACATTTTTTCCCTTGGCGGTTCTTTATGGGATTTTTCTAAGCTTTATTCTAACATACATGATTATTTGGCGAAGCCAAAGCTTTTCCGTCAGCAGACAGTTAACCACCGCAGCAATTCTGACATCCTTATCCTGTATCGCACTGTGTTTAGAGGCAGCCTCCCTTTCAACTTGGACTCTAAACCTGTTTGTTTACAGTCCTCCCTTTGCTCAACTTGAGTTTTGGCGTTTTGCCATTGTAGATTTGCAAATGTTTAGCATTTTAAATTCTGCATTGCCTTGGCTCTTTTTGGCTTTTTTAACAAGTTGGCTATGGCTTCCCTGCCTAAAATTCCTAGAATCCAAAATCAGCCTAAAACTTGAAATTGCAGCAACAAAAAAATTGCAACTCAGTCTTCCTAAGCCTTCAGAGATGAACCGTAAAACTCTGATTTTAATCTTGCTCGCCACTGTAGCCTTAGCCGTTTTTGTTGCTTACTACCCAACTGCACATTTTTCCAGCTCGATTCTTTTAGGAACCGACTCAACTTACTATTACAGTTGGATTAATGAGTTAAGCCAGAAAGGGCCGATGGCAGCCTTTGAAATGGATAGACCCTTCTCAAACCTGCTCTTGTATAGTATTCAAGCGTTAACTGCAGTTTCAACCGAGGTCATTGTTAGAGTGGCTCCAATGTTTTGCAGCGCGGCTTTATGCTTAGTGGTTTTCTGGTTTGTAAGCGTTGGCACAAAAAATAAACGCCTCGCGTTAATATCTGCGCTTCTCACAGTATTCTCTTTCCAAACTACAGTGAGCCTTTTTGTTTATAGCCTTTCAAACTGGATAGCAATTATCGAGATGTTCCTCATTTTCGGCTTGCTGCTTATGAGCAACGAGCGGAACCTGCTCAAATCTACGGTTGTGCTATCTCTGTTGGGGGTGATTTTGCTGCTTACACACCCCTACACTTGGGAAGTGGCAATCGCCATCCTTGCGACATACCTGATTTACGCTATAGCGAAAACACGCAGTGTAGACAAACAAAAAATCAAGCAGCTGACAGTTTTTTTGACTACAAACTTTGCTTTCTTCGTTGTTTATTCAATGATGCCGTTTGGAAGCGGACTGCTCAAGGCTGGAGGCGCCGTATTTAACTACGCTTTACCAAATGGTATCTTGCCGAATTTGCTTAATCTGCAAAGTAGCTTTGACGATATGGTGAAGGTTTGGGTTGGAGGGCTCTTTGCGAACCCGCTATTAATCATACTAGCAATAGTTGGTGTTTTTGCTTTTTTAGATCATTCAAAGAGGTACAACAGGTTAATGACAGTTTGGCTTGCGGTTCCTTTCGCAGCATTGTTTGCCTTTTCTCCGGGGGCTTTTTTTTACTACCGAGTTGTATACTTGATTCCGATACAGATTTTTGCTGCCTCGGGACTTTGCCTAATTTTAAATGAACTAGAAAACGTTGTTAACGCTAATTCGCAAAGGCTCCTATTGGTTTTAAAAGTTTTGATTGTAGTACTTGTGGTTGCTTTTTTGCTTAATTATTCATTGCGTGCTTCAGATGTTATTCCGTTACATATACTTAGCGATTGATGGCTTAATCATTCAAACGGTTGTTCTAAAAACAAAGAAATAAAAAAATTGATTTATTTTGCTTGTTTACTCAAAGGTGACTGTGCCAGTCAGCGATAAACCCGACAGTGTTGGGTTATTAATAAAAGGCAAGCTAACGTTATCTGCGTTTAACAAAACGGACAATGTTTCCTCATCTATTTCACTTGTTTCACAACTAAGCATCCACGTGACATTGTTTCCACCATACTGCTCAACTAAATCAAGCTCTATTACTGTCTCCCCAGACTTGATCAAGGTGCCTGAGCCATCAGCAATCGAAACACTTTCATAGCCTTCAACATTTATGTCGCCGCCTAAAATGTTAACATTAACTATATCTTCTAACTTGCCATCTGCAGTGCCAGTGAAAGAGAGGGAAACTCCAATATCTTTTTCATTTATCTCATCAAAAGCCGTTCCATTAGCAATCAAAGTGAATTTTGTAAACTCGACAGGCGCATTACTTGATACTGCAAGTATGTATCCAATAGAAAAAGGCACAATGATACCTACCGCCAAAATAATAAGAACTAAAGCAAACAATCGGTTCCTCAAAAAAATCCCTAAAACAAGTGAGTAAGCCGCTGTATTTAAGAATTCCCTTCAAAATAGAACACAAAAACCGATTGATTATTTACCTCTGAAAAGTCAAACTAAATATTTAATTACCCCAAAAACGCTAGCTATCCTAGGAATCCCAGGAGAAGGGCTTATTTTGCGGTTTTTATCCAGTGCAATTAGAGCTAATTTTGATAATATTCTTAAGGCTTTAAAGAAAAAATCCAGCTGTTATCCTCATCACTACTTGCCAATTATTTCTTTTGGCGGGTGCCTGCTTGTTTTTCAATGGACAAATAGCTTCTTCAGAATTGTTATCATCCATCGCCTATTTTTCGCTCCTCGCTGGGGTTATCGTTGAATCGATTCTACTTTTTAGTAAACGAGGAATTTGATTGACCGAACAATTGTGTGCTCCAGTTATTTCTTTTGTTTTACCCGCCTATAACGAAGGTCAACTAATCGAGAACACATTAGAACGATTAAACAATAACTTGGAAAACAACGGTTTACCCTTCGAAATAGTAGTTGTTGACGATGGAAGCATAGATAACACTCGGTCAAAAGCTATCTGTTACAGTTTAGATAACCAAAAAGTGAAAGTAATCGGTTACACAAAAAACATTGGCAAAGGATTTGCCATCAACACAGGGTTTAGAAACTCCAAAGGTGACTCAGTGGTGCTATTTGATAGCGACTTAGACATAGACCCAAAACAAATACAACGATTCATTGCGCCACTTAAAGACTGTGATATAGTCATTGGCTCCAAATGGCACCCTGACTCAGTCGTGAAGATTCCTGCAATAAGAAGGCTCCTTAGCCACGGCTTTAACGTATTAGCCAGGCTTCTAACTGGCGTGCAAGTGAAAGATACTCAGACAGGAATAAAAGCCCTCAAACGCGACGCTTTCCAAAACATATTCAGCCGATTATGCGTTAAACGCTATGCGTTTGATGTGGAACTGCTGGTTTTAGCGAAAATTTACAATCTTAAAATCGTTGAGCTCCCAGTAAGATTAGAGATCAAAGAATCCTTCAATTTGCATAAAATTCTGCGTATGTTCCTAGACTTATTAGGCATCACTTATAGACTTAGAATTAAGAAGTGGTACCAACGTGGAATCGCTTAACATCTTGTTCTTCAATTGGCGATGTTGGCTAAACCCTGAAATGGGTGGAGCTGAGGTCTTTACACACGAACTCGCAAAAGGACTTACTAAAGCAGGGCACAATGTTACATTGTTTACCTCGTCGTTTCCAAATTCTAAAAGCAACGAAGAATCCGATGGGATTCGAATTGTCAGACGAGGCGGGAAATTCTCAGTTTATCGCAAAGCAAAACAGCAATATGAAAAGCAGTTCGCAAAGGAGCACTACGATATAATAGTAGATGAAATCAACACGATGCCCTTCTTCACACCGCAATTTGCTAGAAACGGTGAAAGGGTAATTGCCCTAATCCACCAGTTAGCCAGAGAGTACTGGTTTTACGAAACCCCTTTCCCAATCAGCTATTTAGGGTACCATTTTCTAGAGAATCGCTGGCTAAAAAAATACGTAAACACCACCACCTTGACAGTGTCCGAGAGTACAAAACAAGACCTGCAACAGTTAGGCTTTAAGCAAATTTACCTTCTTCCTGAAGGACTAAACTTTGAACCGCTAACTAATGTTCCAGAGAAAAATAAGGTTCCAACAATCGTTTTTTCAGGACGGCTAAAACATGCTAAGCGACCTGAACACCTGATAAAAGCTTTTGCAGGTATAAAGCAGGAGTGTCCCCAAGCAGAGTTATGGATTATTGGAGACGGCATACTTCGAAAGGAACTGCAAAGAAAGGCTGTAGACGGCGTCACTTTTTTTGGGGTATTAGATAACGATCAAAGAAGGGAACTGATTGGCAATGCTTGGGTTCTTGTTAACCCCAGTGTAAGGGAGGGTTTTGGCTTAAACATTATTGAAGCTAACGCGCTTGGGACTCCATGCGTTGCTTACGACGTGCCCGGCTTGAGGGATTCGGTAATTGATAAAAAGACGGGGTTATTGGCGCAAGCAGGTTGTATCGAAGATTTAGCGGAAAAAATTTACGTAGTATTAAGCAACGAGCATTTAAGGATGAGCTTGGGTGAAGCTGCTCTGAGCTACTCTGGATTGTTTAATTGGAAAAATTGTGTAGAACATTTTTTAGAGGTAGCCTTGAAAGATTAAGGTTGCGTTTAACGGTTTGGAAAATTATAAAAGCAACAACAACCAACCTCTAACTTAGGCAGACTGAAAACTCAGTTGCTTATCTAACATGCTTCCTTTTGAAGGTGCCATTTTTGAGTGAAGATACGATTGTTTCTATAATTGTGCCAACGAAAAATTCAGAAAGTACCTTGAAAAAATGTTTAAAATCTATAAGGCAACAGAGTTACCCTCATATCGAAATTATTGTGGTAGACAATTACTCAACTGACAAAACAAGAACTATAGCGCAAGAGCTTGCAGATCTGATTCTTTTAAAAGGACCTGAACGTAGCGCTCAAGTAAATTTTGGGGCTAAATATGCTACTGGAAAATATCTTTACCGAGTTGATTCTGACTTCATGGTTGAATCAACCGTTATTGAAGAAGCACACCTAAGATGCGAAAAACAAGATTATGATGCTATTTGTGTTCATAACGTTTCAGATTCAAGTGTAAGTTTTTGGTCAAAAGTCAGAAAACTAGAAAGGGACTGTTATGCAGGTGATGACTTAAACGTCGCGGTACGATTTATTAAAAAAAACGTTTTTAACCAAGTTAATGGTTTAGACGAAAGGTTGATTGCAGCTGAAGATTATGATTTGCACAACAAAATTTTAATGTGCGGATACAAAATTGGAAAAATCAGAGCAAAAGAACTTCATCTTGGTGAACCCAAAAAACTAAGCGAGATAGTTGCAAAGCACTACTACTATGGTAAAAACATGAGCAATTTCCTCGATAGCAACCAAGGAAGAGGAAGAAGACAAGTCAGCCCAATCCGCCCTGCGCTTATTAGACACTGGCGGAAATTTTTTAGTCAGCCAATACTGGCAATAGGTTTTGTTATTTATCAATCTGTAAGGTATTTTTCTGCTTTTTTAGGCTATCTTACAAGCAAAAATTACTCAAGATCAAAGAAAATTAAGCGGTCCTTGGAATGGTTGCTATAATTAAAGTTTTGTTAAAATTCTTTCTTGGTATCAAAGGAAGTATAGTAAAAATA
This sequence comes from uncultured Candidatus Bathyarchaeia archaeon, assembly GCA_964391275.1. GTDB lineage: Archaea > Thermoproteota > Bathyarchaeia > Bathyarchaeales > Bathycorpusculaceae > Bathycorpusculum. The sequence continues at coordinate 2,494 of CAYMLF010000008.1, read as the reverse complement.
CAATTTGAAATTGACACTAAGAATTTTACTTTAAATGTTCCAGATGACCAGTACTGGATCAGTATAAAAGACATTTTATTGAACAGAGAATATGAATATATTCCAGGTTTTTCAGCGAAAAATTTTAAAGGTTTAATCGTTGATGCGGGAGCCAATACAGGAATTTATTCATTGATTTGCTCTCGTTTCGCGGAAAAAGTAATCGCCCTTGAACCTTACCCAGAAAACTATCAGAGATTACTTGAAAATGTCGAAAA
>CAYMLF010000008.1:0-2137 GCA_964391275.1 uncultured Candidatus Bathyarchaeia archaeon | reverse complement strand
TCGCCCTTGAACCTTACCCAGAAAACTATCAGAGATTACTTGAAAATGTCGAAAAAAATTTTGCACAAAACATTTTACCGCTAAATAAAGCGCTTTGGTACAAAAAAGAGACATTAAATATTTTTGAAGGCAGCCACAGCGGTGAACACTCCATTTTTTCTGCATCCAAAAAATGTATTCAGGCACCTGTAACAACTCTTGATGAGTTAGTTAGAACTTATGGTAAAATAGATTTGTTAAAAATTGACATCGAAGGCGCCGAGTTTTCTGTCTTTGAAAACTTGGATTCTGACGTTTTTAACCAAATTAACGCCATAGTAGGTGAAATACACCTTGAATACGGCACCATATCTTCTGTTGTTGATAAATTGGAAGCTGAAGGCTTCAGGGTTTACGCGTTTAATCCACCCTTATGCGCAAAGAAAGATGTGCACAGATTAAGAACGTATGGTATGATAAGGCTACGTCTACTACGTAGACTACTCTATACACTGACCCCGTTTAAGGCTAAAGCTAACAGCAAACTAAAAATTTTTTTCGCATCAAAAGCCCATTGAGGTGTTTTGCGTGAATACAAATATATTAAACAATAATAAATTTTTAGCATGCATCATAGGCTTACTTGTTATTGTTCTTTTTAGTTTTCTTTTTAGAAACCTTCGCTTGTCTGAAATGTGGGCTTTTGGAGACCTCCCAGCTTTTCCTAAAGATACATCGGTAATTGAAAATTGGACGTTTTATGCATGGAGTTCTCAAGGCTTAGGTTTCTTATCGTTTAAACCCTTCACGTATTACATCGAAATGCTAGTATCAACATCCTTATTGGGCAATAATATAGCTCAAAAATTCATGTTCTTACTACTTCCAATATTTTCGTTTGTGACTTTTTTCTGTTTCCTTCATAAGCTCAAAGTTAACAAGTTGGCAGCCGCTGTGGGCAGTTTACTGTACGCTGTTAACCCTGTGACGATTTCTGAATTTATTGGCGGATCAATGACTCTTGCAGCATACGCCACTTTTCCACTTATTCTACTGTTTATCATTCGAGTCCTAGAAAGAAAACAAGTCAACGTATCGGACCTGATAATTTTAGGCTTGTTGGCTTTTTTTGTTCTAAATGTGCATGCAACTTTTTGGTACACAATTATTTTAATTCCCGCGATTGTTTCGTTCCTTTATGTAAATAAGCTTCGCCCTATTGAGGCAACTAAACGGTTCACGCGGTTTTTTATTCCCTTTCTGATTGCGCTTCTGATTATTTTCCCTAATACTTTAGGATACATTGGCCTTTATGGAAGTAACGCAAGAACTGACACATCTTTTGTTTCAGACACAGTATATTGCTATAGTGATGCACAATTTTACAATATTATACGACTTGCGGGAAACAAAGGAAGCGTTCAAGCGGAAGAATACTTAAACTATAACACGCTTAACAACTACGCAATTCTTGGATACGCTATACCCTTAATCGCTTTTACTCCGCTGTTAATAAAAAAAAGAGGAACCTCCAGCTTTACCCCGTTGATTATGACTATGGTATTCGCTTTTTTAATCGGCTTTTCCGTCATTTTCATGTTACGAACGTTTCCTTCTACAGTTGACCTGCACCCAATTTTTGCAAGTTTACGAAACCCTGTAAAGCTCCTGTATCCCATAGCGTTTAGCTTATGTTTTCTTTTTACTGTTGGAACACAAAAAATAATAGCCGCATTTCAAGCTAAAAGGAATAGTCGGGTTCTGAAGCTGTTAGTTGCATCATTGATAGTCACTGTGATTTTATCTTATAATTATCCTGCGCTCGATGGTACATTAGGTGTAGCGGTATCTAACATTCGGGGAGAAGATTACTATATCAAGGAAAAGTATGTCGAACTACCGCTTATTCTTGAAAAATTGGACAAGAATTATAATAATTATCGAGTGATGATTGTTCCTTGGGAATTATCTACTCTTGAGAGAATTTCAAGTTTTATCCCTAACTATTTTGGAATGCCGCCCGGAAATGCAATTTCAAGTAATATTACTTGGTTGCAAGAAGTCTTCAAATATATAACCTCTGAAGCCAGCGTTGACAGGGGGTCTCTATTGGGGATTTTTCAAGTTAAATACGTAGTTATCGATAAAACGTTTACTA
>CAYMLF010000007.1:0-25020 GCA_964391275.1 uncultured Candidatus Bathyarchaeia archaeon | reverse complement strand
GAAGGCGTCATCTGCGGCGCAAGCGCAGTGTATCTGGCACTTGCAGAAGTAATTAACGAGGCAAACAAGAAAACGATTTTGCCAATAGGCCCAGTAAATTAATAACCCATTTACTCTTTTTTTTCTTTAACAATTGGCATTTCCATATCTTAAAAATCGCTAAAATTAGCTATCTTATACATAATTTAGAAATTAATAATATTTAATGTTTTATGTTAAATCAGTCTCAACTGGCTTGGCTAAATTTTGACTGCTTAACTAAAAAATCGTCTACTTGTTGAGTTATTTCTCAACCTTGTTTGATAAAACTTATATGTCGTTAGCGGTTATTCTGCGATACAAAAAGAAGGTATCAAAGCATGTCAGAGGCTAGTTTGCCGTTCAATGAGAAATATAGTCCCAGTATTGCTCCAGTAACATCGGGACAGATCCGAAGGCAAGAATGGGAAAAATCCTTAAAAAACCCTCAAGATTTTTGGACAGAAAAAGCTAAAGCAATTGATTGGTTTAAGCCTTTCAGTAAAGTCTTAGACGATTCTAACCCACCGTTTTACAAGTGGTTCCCTGATGGTGAGCTAAACGTATCCTATAACACGTTAGACCGTCATGTTAAGGGTCCGAGAAAAAACAAGCTCGCTTACATTTGGGAAGGGGAAATGGGTGAAGTAAAAACCTACACTTACTACCAACTCTACCGCGAAGTAAACAAACTTGCTAAAGCATTAAAGGAATATGGACTAAAGAAAGGTGACCGTGTTGCAGTATTCTTACCAGTCATTCCGGAGTTGCCAATCGCTTTACTTGCAACCGTACGACTAGGTGGAGTTCATGCAGTAGTTTTCTCTGGTTTCAGCGCTGAAGCACTTGCTGACAGGGTTAACGACAGCGGCGCAAAAATTTTGGTTACAGCTGATGGCTCCTTCAGACGTGGAAAACCAGTTGCGATTAAAGATACCGCTGACCGCGCATTGCCAAACATGCCCGGTATCGAAAAAGTTATCGTTGTCAAACGTACTGGTCAGCCAGTCCAAATGCAAGAAGGCAGAGACGTTTGGTATCATGATGCACTAGCAAATTCAGGCTCAGACGCCTATGTTGAACCAGAAGTCATGAACTCAACTGATCCATTATTCATTCTCTACACTTCTGGAACCACTGGAAAACCAAAAGGTGTCCAGCACGGTACAGGCGGTTACTTAACTTGGGCTTATTGGACTCTTAAATGGGCGTTTAACCCAACCGACGAGGACATCTACTGGTGTGTTGCTGACATCGGGTGGATTACAGGCCACACATACAACGTTTACGCACCATTAAGCATGGGAATAACCGCTTTCCTATTTGAAGGCACTCCAGACTATCCAGCTCAAGACCGCTGGTGGGACATGATTGAACGCCACGGCGTAACAATCTTGTACGGTACACCAACTGCTGTTCGCATGTTCATGAAGTTCGGTGAACAATGGGTAACAAAGCATAACCTAAGCACTCTTAGAATTTTAGGTTCAGTCGGTGAACCCATCAACCCTGAAGCTTGGAAATGGTACTACCGCGTCATCGGTAAAGAGCGTCTACCCATCATTGATACTTGGTGGCAGACAGAAACAGGCGGCTTTATGATTACACCAGCAAGCGGCATCGAGCTAACACCACTAAAACCTGGTTCAGCTACGCTACCTTTGCCAGCAGTTAACGCTGACATCTATGATGAGAAAGGACAATCAGTTCCTCAGGGAAACAAAGGCTTCCTAGTAATCAAGTCACCTTGGCCGGGAATGCTACAGACTATCTGGAAAGATCCTGATCGCTTCAAGCAGACTTACTTCAGTAAGTGGCCAGGTGTCTATTATGTCGGCGACTATGCAATCCGTGACCCTGATGGTTATTTCTGGCTGCTTGGAAGAGCAGACGAAGTGCTTAAAGTTGCAGGGCACCGCATCGGTACAGTTGAGTTGGAAAGTGCATTGGTTTCTCACCCAGCTGTTTCAGAGGCAGCAGTCATGGGAAAAGAAGACGCAGTGAAAGGTGAAGTCCCAGTAGCATTCGTGACCTTACGATCCGGCTTTAACCCATCTGATGAACTACGCGCTGAACTAACAAAACACGTCCGCACAACAATCGGTCCAATCGCTACTCCAGACGCAATCGTTATCGTGAATAAGCTGCCGAAGACTCGCAGTGGAAAAATCATGCGTAGAATTCTCAAAGCAGTGCTTGTCGGTGCACCACTAGGCGACATGTCAACTCTTGAAGATGAAGCTTCAATCGATGACGTTAAAGCCACATATGATGATTTGCGAAAGCAACTCACCAAAAAATAATTTTTTTCTTTTTTTTTTATAAAAAATGGATTTTATGCTAAAAGAGGGCATATCGCACAACGCTGTCTTGATTGGGCAGAAAATCAAGGCTATTTTTACATGCCATGTTCTTCTTTACAGTGAGCCTCATAATCTTCACGTGAATCGTACTCTTGATTGTCTTTTCGGCAACGATATTTTCCTTCTGAAGTCATTTCAGGCTCATTACTTTTGGATTCGCTTTCCATTAAAATCACCACCTTTACGCTGAATATCAAAACAAGCTACATGCCTTTTATTGTAAAAGAGAAGTTAAAAGTTGTGTGACTGTGCTGCTTCAACTACAGAATAAATTTTAAAATGGGAATTTACGGTTCTTAACAGTTACTTCTGAGCCGAATTCTTTGGCTAGTTCCTCAATCAACGTTTTTTGTCGATTATTTAGTTTTTCTGGAATAGCAACGCCGATTCGAACCAGTAGGTCACCTTTACCGTAACCTCTCAGGCGAGGCATGCCTTTGTTTTTTATGCGGTATATCTCGTTTGCTTGTGTTCCAGGTCGAATCTTTAGTGAAGTTGGACCATCTAAGGTTGGAACTTGGATTTCTGCGCCTAATGCTGCTTGCGGGAAAGTTATAACTTCAACGCGGTATAGGTCGTCTCCTTCACGAACGAAAAGCTGGTTCGGCAAAATGTGTACTAGAACATACAAGTCGCCGGGTGCGCCATTATTGGGTGGCATTTCTCCTTCGCCGCGTAGTCGCAGTTGATAGCCGTCGTCTATGCCCATTGGAACCTTTACGCTGATTTTTCTGCGTTTACGCACTATCCCTGAACCGTTACAGTTGCTGCAGGGTGTTTCAATTGTTTTTCCTTTCCCGCGGCATTGTGGGCATGCGGTGACTTGGACGAATGTGCCAAAAGCGCTTTTATGCATGTTTTGTACTCTACCTGCACCATTGCATCGCGGACAGGTTTTTGGTGTTGTGCCAGGTTTGGCTCCAGTGCCTTGGCAAACCTCGCATTTTTCTGTTCTGGGGATTTGTATTTCTTTTTCTACGCCTTTGGCTGCTTCTTCAAGGGTGATTTCTAGGTCGTATGCTATATCTTGGCCTCGGCTGACTTGCTCGTATCCTCCTCCGAAGCCACCTCCACCGAATATAGTGCGGAATAGGTCGCCAAAACCCATGTCGCGGAAGATTGAGTCGAAGTCTGCTCCTCTGAATATGTCTTCGCTTGTGTAGCGTTGGTCAAAGCCTGCGTGGCCTAGATTGTCGTATTGTGCTCTTTTTTGGTCGTCGCTTAGGACTGCGTATGCTTCGCTGATTTCTTTGAATTTTTCTTCAGCGCCTGAATCCTTGTTGCGGTCTGGGTGGTATTGCATAGCTAGTTTTCTGTAGGAGTCTTTGATTTGGTCTTTTGTTGCGCCTTTTTGTATTCCTAGAACTTCGTAGTAGTCTCTTTTCTGCGACATGTTATTTTAACCGTTAACTTAGTGATATTATTGAACTTCTTAAAGTTAGCACAAGACTTCAATTTATATTATTTCCTTGGATTTTGCTTGTTTTTGGTTGTAGTTGTTTTGTAAATTTGCCATATGAGGAATTGACTGTGCGTTGAGTGAATAGTGTTTTTTTGTCTGGTGGCGCTTGGAAATACTGGTTTGGTTGATGCACAAGTCGATGCTTGTTTGTGTCATCAGTAATTGCTTAAGTTTAAAGAAGCTATTTTTGTTTTACAGTGGTATACAGCGTTTAGAAACCGCATTATTTAGCCATTTGATAGGCAGAAATCAATTTTTTACTCTAAAACACTGCTTTTTGCTGATAAAGTCTTTTCATTAATGAGCATGCTTTTTAAGGAAGTTTACCGCATTCTTTTTTAAAGTTAAGAGGTTCAGTCTTTGGGAAAGAAAAAAGTGTTAAGTGAAGGCGAAATCAGCGAGCTGGTTTACCCTGGACAAGGCGAAGTTTTAGGCGTTGTTACTAAACTGCTTGGTTTTGACCGTATAATGGTTAAATGTCAAGACGGCGCAGAGCGGCTTTGTCGAATTAGGGGCAAAATGAAGCGTCGTGTTTGGATTCGCGAAGGCGACATAGTTATTGTTGCACCATGGGAGTTCCAAACTGACAAGCGTGGTGACGTTGTTTGGCGGTACACTCATGCACAAGCAGATAATCTTAGACGCAAGGGCCTCCTAACCCTTTAATTCTAAAATAAAATTTTTTTTGAAGTGAACATTCTTTTGGTCTTTTTTGCTGATTAGTTTTAATACTTGGCGTCTTATAGCATGGTGAACACTATGTCTAGGAAACCTCAAGAACGCCTTGCACACAATGAACGCAGAATCGAACGCAGAGACAAAATGCTAACCCATGACATGTCAAACGAACGCGCCACTGTAGAAGAGGTTTTTGACCAAACCACACGCATGGTCGTTTTTGAGCTGCTCAACAGTGGCGTTCTCTATGAGGTCAACGGCGTAGTCAGCTCCGGCAAGGAAGCCCGAGTTTACTGGGGCAAAAATAAGGAAAACAAAGATTTAGCCGTGAAAATTTACTTAACCTCATCAGCCGAGTTCAAGAAGGGCATGCTAAAATACATTGAAGGCGACCCCCGCTTCAAAAATATAAAGAGGGATACACGTTCGCTTATTGCGGTTTGGGCTCAAAAAGAATTCCGCAACTTAGAGGAGGCTTGTCAAGCCAAAGTGCGTGTGCCTAAACCTGTGGTTGTACGCAGCAACGTTCTAGTTATGGAGTTTATTGGCAAGGAGGGTGTGAGTGCGCCTTCGCTTAAGGAGTCGCCGCCGGATAATCCTGAACGCGTCTACCGCATGCTGATGAACAGTGTAAAGCGTCTATACAAAAAAGCCAAGCTGGTGCACGGCGACTTAAGCGAATACAATGTTCTGATGTGGAAAGGGTTGCCGGTGATTATTGATATGTCTCAATCCGTTATGATTGAGCATCCTATGGCTGACTTCATGTTAACCCGTGATTTGACAAATCTAAATAGGTTCTTTAGTCGGATAGGCGTTAATGTTACTCCAGTTGAAGAATTACATAGACAGGTTGTTGGTAAATAATTGTCTGGTCCAGATACATTTGTTAGAATACCAAGAGAACGCGTCGGCACACTAATTGGTCCCGAAGGCAAATTTAAGTCATATATTGAAGAGCAAATGCACGTTAAACTTGAAATTGACAGTCAAGACGGCGGAGTAAACATTGTTTTATCAAAAGGCGCTAGTGACCCATCAATGCTTCTTAGAGCAAAAGATGTAGTAACTGCAATAGGTAGAGGTTTTGCGCCTGAAACGGCTTTTCGTTTAATCCGCAATGAAGATGACATTTTTGATTTGGTGGATTTGCGTTTGGTTTTTGGGCGCTCAGAGTCTGATATTAAGCGTATTAAAGGCAGAATTATCGGCGCGGATGGTAAAACACGCAAGCTTATCGAGGAGTTAACGGAAGCTGATGTGGTCGTTTACGGGCATACTATTGGTATCATAGGTAGTTTTGAGCAGGCGGACGCTGCAAGGAATGCTGTTCAAATGATTGTTGAAGGTTGCCAGCATCATTCAGTCTATAAGTATCTGCAGCGTAAACGGACAGAGCTTAAGAAGGAAAAGCTTCAGCTTTGGGAAAAGCCGCCAGAAGAACGCTAAAATCATCTTTTCGTTTCTTTTTAGGCATTTATTTTCTTAATCTTTTTTCAACAAGCTCTGTTAACCGTTTTATGTGTTCGACTTTATCTTTTTCAAGGTAATTCCAAAACTCCATAGCTTCTTGGTCGTTTGCTGAGTCCTTTTTGTAATTGTTCTTTATGCGCCATAGGCTTTGGTTTTCCTGAGTTAGTTGTTCCATCAAGTTATAAGTGCTGTTGCTTAACATGCCCTCTTGAGCAGGCTCTTTATTCTCCATGCAGTCACCTCCAAAAAAAAGCTTAAACCATTTTTTAAGGACTGATTTAGGCATTTTAGTCTTCGTGCTTACGCTAGACAACCACAAAAAAAGTGGGCTCTTAGGCATGACACTTGAATTCAAACGTCATGCAACGCACTCAAGATCCACATCATCCATTGTCTGCGGGGCCAGAATCGTCATCGCCCACCAACCTTGAAAAACATGGTTCTGAACCATTAAACCTTTAGGTAAAAAACCTATTATTCCAAATGCGTTTTGTGGATGACTTAGAGTTTAACGCTTACTTCAAGTCCGTCGTCGCCCACGCCGACATAGTGGCTACTGTATTTGCCAGATGTTCTTACATAATCTAAGTATTCTTTCATTTCAGCTGCAAATCTGCCTGCGTTATCAGCCACGATTATAGCGCCTTTATCCAACTTGTCTTCTACAAGCTTGAGGTATTGGTAATACTCGTCTTTGGTTGCGTCGAGGAAAACAAAATCAAAACAGCACTTCAACGTTGGAATAACATCAAGGGCGTCTCCGGCTATAACTTGGACTTCCACTGGGATTTCTGATTGGCGAATGTTGTCTCTGGCAACTTCAGCTTCATCAAGGTGTTGCTCAATAGTAACAAACCTTGCATCCTTGTCTAGCTCGCAGCCGATTAATATTGCCGAGTAACCGATGAAAGTGCCAACTTCTAAAACATTTTTTGGATTAGCCTTTTTAACTTCTTCAACCAAAACTTTTCCTTTTTGTGAACCAACTATAGGAAGAAGTTCCACTGTGGCAATATCTTCAATTTCTTTAAGCAACTGTGTTGCTTTGTTTGATTGTATCATTTATTCGGACACCTTTAGCTTTTCAAGAACTTTTGCCGTAGCTTTGCCATTTTTGGTGCAATCACCACTTGGCAATATGGTTCTTTTGGGTGTTTTTTATAGTAGTCTCTATGAAAATCTTCAGCCTTATAAAACATTTTCAACGGTTCAACAGTTGTTACTATGGGTTTCTCGAAAATTCCCTCTTTGTTTAATTCATAAATCAATTTCTCTGCGGTCGCCTTCTGCAGCTCGTTATGATAAAAGATGGCTGACCGATACTGCGTACCCACATCAGCACCTTGCCTGTTCAGCGTGGTAGGGTCATGTGTGGAAAAGAAAATCTGTAGAATCTCTTTGTAAGAAATCTCTGAGGGGTTAAATGTTATTTGTGCCGCTTCCGCGTGTCCGGTTGTGCCTGTGCAAACCTGCTCGTATGTCGGGTTAGGCTGGTTACCGCCAGTGTAGCCTGGCTCAACTTTTTCCACGCCCTGAATTAAACTGAAAACTGCTTCTATGCACCAAAAACATCCGCCTGCCAAAGTAGCAACTTCTCTATCTGCCTTCTCGCCCATTTCTTCTGCAGTTTCCAAAAATTAACAAGTCCACTGTTAAGCTAAGTAGCTTTGAACTTAATATTTTGTGGCTGTCACTACACAGTAACGCTCGACGTTTAGTTTTTAAGCAAAAAAATCAAGTTTACTTAATGAAAAGCAATGCTGAAACCCCATAAAACGCTTGATAAAATTAAGGTAACTCCATTAGTATCAGAAAGCTTTGGTGTCCGCTCAATGTGCACTATGGTCGAGACTCCTGATGTCTCAGTACTTTTAGATGCAGGAGTCTCCCTTTGTCCTTACCGATTCAACTTGCCGCCTCACCCCATCGAATTTAAAACAATTCAAAAGATGCGGGAAAAAATCGCCAAAGCAGCAGACAAAGCGCAGGTAGTTACAATTAGTCATTATCATTATGACCATCATACCCCTTCATTCGAGGATTGGGTTGTCAACTGGACGGAGCAAACACAGACGGCTCGTCAGATATATCAGGGTAAAGAGGTTCTGGCTAAGCATTCTAAAGAAAAAATAAATGCTAGTCAACGTCAACGTGCATGGATGTTTCAGAAGACGGGAGGCAAATACGCTAAATTGCTCACTGATGCAGATGGTAAAACGTTCACTTACGGCGGTACTAAGCTGATTTTTTCTGAACCAGTTGCCCACGGAGAGAACATTTCAATGCTTGGGTATGTAGTGATGGCGACGATTGACTGTGAGGATGAACGGTTTATGTTTGCTCCTGACGTTCAAGGTCCTATGGCTGAACATACTCTTCAACTAATCTTGTCGGCGGAGCCTTCACTTTTAATGCTTGGAGGCCCACCGTTTTATCTCGCTGGTTTTCGCGTTAATGAGTCAGCACTTCAATATGCAGTTAAGAACTTGTCAAAAATCATAGAGGTTGTTCCAGAACTTATTCTTGAACATCATGCATTACGTGACTTGTTATGGGAGCAAAAGATTTCAGTATTACGTGAACAAGCAGTTAAAATTGGGCATAAGGTTTTGACCGCTGCTGAGTATGTTGGCGATGAAAACCTGTTTCTTGAGAGCAAAAGAAAGCAGTTGTTTGCTGATTTTCCACCGTCTTCTGAGTTTAAGCAATGGATGAAAACGTTGAATAACAAATTAATTAGCAAACCGCCTCTTTAAATCAAATTACTCAGCTTTATTGCTCATCAGTATTTGTAGTTTTAACTACGCACAATAATTCTTATCTAACAAATGCTATCTTAAGTCATAAGAAAAAAAGCATTAGATACATGATACGCTTGAATCTAAATAACAAGCACAATGAATTAAAAGCAAATATTATCAATGTTTTGTTATCTTAGCGTCTTAATTCTAGGTACTAATATTGTTTTCATAAGGTGTTTAAATGCTGTCCGCTATTGTGTGTTCAATAGGATTCGGAGGAAAATTAAGCACATGGTGAAGCAAATTGCTGATAAAAGCAGAAAAGAATTGGGAGCCAAACTTGCCAACGTTTTCACTGGAAAAATGGGTAATCTTTCGACAGAATTGCAAGAAATATTGATAGATGACTTGGTCACTGCATTCGAAAATAGATTAAATGTGTTAAACCGCGCCAAACGAAAAGCTGACAATTAAGAGCTAGCATGGAAGAATTTACTGATTACTAATACATAAAGCCTTTATATTAAAAACGAGGACTAATGAAAAAAAGAGGTCTATGCATGCGACGTTCAAAACTTGAAATGTATGTCGATATCTTGAAGGTGTTGGCTCACAGGGGTCCACTAAAGCTAACTCACGTAATGTACAAAGCTAACGTTAACTGCAGTGTACTAAAAGAATACCTAGATTTCCTAATCAAACAAGGCCTGGTCGAAGAGCGTACAATAGGTAAAAGACGTGTAGTCTATGCAGTCACACAACGCGGCATTACAGTACTAAAGTACTTCAGAGAACTCAAACAAGTACTACCAATCGTTGAAGAAGCACGCAATCTAGCGCCTGTTCCTTTCTAAACCCAATTTTACCCCCCAACCCCTACTCCCCCAATTCAACATTCTCATTTTAATCATTACAATTGAAGGATGTTGCATTGTTGCTTCTTCGAAATACGTAGTTATGTTTCGTAAGACTTAATAAATTGCTTGTAGACTAAATTGAACTGTATACTTGAAAAACAAAAATACACGGGGAAACTTGGGTTGAGCAAGGAAGAAATATTGGGTAAAAAGCCTCTTGTTATTTTAGAAAAGATAAAGGAAAACCTCGAGAGGCTTAACGATAAAATCGAAGTAATGATTGAAATCCAGAAGAACGGTAGTAACAGAAAAGATGCTGTTCAAATGGTGCCTGATGCATCTTTAGATGTTATGACACTGCTTAACATGCCAGATCACTTAAGAAAAACAGCCATGACTATTTGCAGGAACGGCAGAGCAACAGCCGAAGAAATTGCGGGACAAACATGTAGAGCTCGAGCTGTTGAAAGTGCGTACTTGAACCAGTTGGTTATAATGGGGTACCTTAAAAAGGAACGTAAAGGAAGAAAAGCCTACTTCTACGTTGATAGAGAATCACAGAGTTGAGTGTCATGAGCAAAATAATCGCTGTTCACTCCTACAAAGGCGGAACCGGAAAAACACTCTTATCTGTTAACCTAGCAGCAACCTTTGCTAAACAGGGCAAAAAAGTATGCATTTTTGACCTTGACTTTCGAGCACCAAGCCTTTTTGCAATACTAAAATCAGAGAACGCTGAGTCATGGTTTAACGATTACTTAAACAATACATGCGAAATAAAAAAGGTGCTCTTAGATTTAAGTTCAAAAATTTCGGGAGTAGGCAAATTTTATGCTGCATTAGCAAACCCTTCAACTGAAGCTATTCGTGACATGTCTGCAAAAGACCGTAAATGGGAAATGCGCGCCTTAGGCAGACTGCTTTCATTGAGAAATACGTTGATTGATGAGGAAAAATTTGATTACCTCATCTTTGACACTAGCCCTGGCCTGCAATATTCATCGATAAACGCCATAGTTACAGCTGATTTTGTTGTGGTAGCAACCACAGGCGACCGCTCTGATGTCAACGGCACAAAACGAATGCTTAACGAATTGTATAACCTGTTTGAGAAGAAAACTGGTCTGGTAATTAACAAGGTTCTTGATTCAGCCTCCAAGAGTAAAAGCGCTGAAATGGCTAAAAAAGTGCGGGAACTCTATCAAGTGCCTCTGTTGGGCATGGTTCCTTGTTTCTGCGAAATTCTGCGAGCGGAAGGAAACTTTATCTTCCCCCAAGATAAACCTGACCATCCATTCACAAAGATCCTTGCTGAAATGGCTAGTAGAATAGAAAATAACGAAGTTAACTAGTCGCTTTTTTGTTTTTTTAGCTTTTCTAATGTAAAAATGGCTTTTGGTATACAAAAGCATCAACAAAACCAACAAAAACTTAAAGAACACTCGGCGTATAGAACCAGTCTGGAGAATTCATTATTGTTGGAAAGGTCAGCGATCATTCTTGCAGATGGTACGTCAAGTGGCTTTAAAGAAGACAAGGGGCTGCTGGAATTAGACAATGAACCCCTGATTCGTTATGTGTATAAATCGGTTAGAGGTCTTGTAGACGAGGTTATTATAGTCACAGACTCGGAAGAACGCGCCAAACAATATGCGAAGGTGCTGCCTGATTCGGTGAAGTTTGTTTCAGACATGAACATAGCTAAAGGACCGTTGATTGGCTTTTTAGCTGGGTTAGAGAGTGCTCAAGGAAATTATTGCTTGTTGCTACCTTATGATGCACCGTTAGTTTCAAAAGAGGTGCTTTTGTTTCTGTTTGACTGTGGTGTGGGCAAAACAGCTACTGTGCCAAGAAGCCCTGACAATGAAGTTGAACCATTTTGTGCTGTATATCAAACAAAAAAAGTTCTTGAGGTTGCTCGTTTGGTTGCTGATGAGGGCATAGTTGACATGTACTCTTTAGTTGAGCGGTTGCGTGGTGTGCGGTATATTTCAACGATGGTGATTGAGCAAATTGACCCCCAGCTTCGTTCATTCTTCAGCGTTAACATGCCTTTGGATTTGAAAAAAGCGGCAGTGATGCTGCAGCCAAGCAAGCAGATAAGGTCCAAACGCAAGTCATAAACGCCCGTCCCTCATGTTGGCAAGGGTATATTTGACACATAATAGTGACTATATGTAGAGCCCTAAGCGGGCAGGTTCAAAATGGCAAGCTTTTTTGCATGTTAATTTTATTATACAAAAGCATCAACAAAACAAACCTTTCACAATCTCCAAAAGCCGCAGTTTATTCGAAATCAAGCGAATCTTATATATACGTGCCGTCGTCCTTCCGATTTTAGCGTTAACTGAAAAGTTTTTAGTGAAAATCAGTGTCTGCAGAATGTTGGTAAGCACTAAAATCAAGAGTTTCTCTGAGTTGAGGGCTGAACCTGGTGCTGTCTTGAAGTATTAAATGCTTAAAGGGCGGTCATTTTTGCTTTTTTTAGCCCTGAATCTGAAGAGTTTTAAGCGTTTTTTAATGGCTGTGGGGCTTTGGGTTGGCGAAAAAAATTCGAACGGTCCCTTTTTACATTAAACAGTTAAAAACAAACCAAAATGGCTTACACAAATGATATTAACTCATTAAATTTATCCATGCCTTAAGTGTTTTGGCTTGTACGAATCACGAAGGCGAATCTGGTGAGAAGGGCTTGGGTGGTTTTGGGTTTGAAGCATGGGAAAAAGATATTTCAGCCTTGGCGCATAGACAACAGGTTATTGCTGATTTCGGAGGATTTAGATGCGGCAAATGCGGTTTGGAGTGTGTTTGGTTGATGCTTTTGTATACGAAAACGTGCCGTATGCAGGGGTTTACGCTAAAAGCGTGTTTATGCTGACCCGTTTTGCTTTCTTGATGGGTAAACGGTTGGGGCTTGGCTATGAGTGTTGAGCGGAATTTGCTAATTTCGTTGCTTAAATTGACCAAAGAGTCGCCTGTTTTAGTTAAAGATGTAAAAAACGACGCCAGGTTGCCCTCTGAAACAACATTTTGTTTGCTGCGAAAGCTTCAAAGTGAAGGCCTTATTAATTTCGACGATGAATTGGTTGAAATCTCAACAGATAACCGCTTAAAACTAGCTGCTAGGGCGGCTTCTTTATGCTGCGATGTTGAGCGAATCAGCAATCTTCTGTGTTGGCAGGAGTTTGAAGCCATAGCTGTTTTGGCGTTAAAAAACAATGGTTTTAGCGTTTCCAAAAACGTGCGTTTTACGCATGCAGGGCGCAAATGGGAAATTGATGCTGTCGGATGCAAGGAACCGTTGGTTGTTTGCATTGATTGTAAGCATTGGCAACGTGCAATTTCGCCTTCGATGCTGGGTAAGGTTGCAGGTGCTCAGGCGGAGAGGGCGAAAGCGTTGGCGGAGGCGTTGCCAAACGTCAAGGTAAAGTTGGAATGCACGTGCTGGAGTAGAGCCCAGTTTGTCCCCGCTATACTATCGCTGACTCAGGGTAGCTTCAAGTTTTATGATGACATCCCCATTGTTTCAGTGTTGCAGTTGCAGGATTTCTTGACTCAATTGCCCGCGTACATGTACTCGCTTAAGTCATATTCCAAGTCTTTTGAGCATTTAAGCTAAAATCTTCAGTATAGGCGTTTTAGCTAGTTTAAATGCTGGATAGAGGCTGAGCAGAAACATTGCAGTCAGCGCGGACAGCAGGTATGCGGCAATCAACGGCACTGTCATGCTGGTTACCAATGGGTTAGCCATCAGTATCATAAGGGTTGTTATGGTTCCAAGCGAAATTCCAAAGCCAAAGCCTGAAAGCAACACGATTATGCTTTGAATCGACAAAATACTTACAATTAAGCGTGGTTTTGTTCCTATTGCTCGTAAGACTCCGAATTCCTGGCGTTGTTCATCCGCGGTTAGTATTGTGTAGCCGACAAGTGACAGTGCTGCTGACGAGAGCGTTAGTAGCGGCAGGAGCATAATCACTGCCCAAGTGGAGCCTAAAAAATCCAGGTTGGTTTGCATTGTTTCTTTTAGGCCGAAAACTTCCAAGTTAGGGTTGAGTGACTGGATTTTTTCTTGAATTTCCGCCATAAGCGCGGCTTGTTCGGCTCCGTCTTTTGGTGTAATCATGGCAATGTTTGGCGCGGTTATGCCTGTTATGCTTTGAAGTCTGCTTAAGGGTACATAAGTTACGTATCCGTTGCTTAGTGGGTCTAAACGAACCCCAACAATCCTAAACGTGTTGTCAAAGATGTTTATGCTTTGAACCAGTGGGTCAGAGTACACAATGTGTTTTCCGGCATCTGGCAAGTACATAGTGTTTGCTATGGAGTCGCCGATAACTGCTTCTGCCTCGTCGCCATTGCTTAAGAAGCGGCCTTTAAGCAGTCGTGAAACCTCGATGTTTGATGGGTTTAAACCGATGATTATTGAGTCTCCTTCACGTTTGCCTCCCACCGAGTATGTTGTTGCAGTGTCAGGGCTGATGGTGAAATTGGAGATTTCTTTAACATGTGCTTTCAAAACCAGACGTTCATCGACATTGGCAACACCCTCTACTGCATTTAACTGCTGAATTACCGCGTCTGAAATAGCCAAATCAGGGCTTGAAAAATTGAATTCTCCGCTTTTTTCGCCGCTGGAGAAGGCGGAAAGCATCTTAAGATATTCTTCTCCCATGCTGCTGTGGGCGACAAACAGCGTGTTTATGCTGGCTGGCTCTTGTACCCATGAACTTGTAGTGTCCCGTGCAATTATACCCCCTGCAATCGAGACTGTAAGCAAAATAAACACGACTGAAAGCAAAATTACGATGCGGATGCTTGATGATAAGCGTCGGCTGAGACTTCGCGTGGCAATTTTGAAGGTTATTGCTGAGCGTGAGAGGGGTTTGTGTCTTTTTTCGTTGACTATCCCATAGAAGCTTACGGGTGAGAGCGCTTGGATTGGTGACATTTGGGCTGCTTTAATGATGGGTTTTGTGCCAAATACGAGGGCTAAGATGAAAAAAGCAGCGAAAACTATGGGTGCAAAAAGCCAGTTGGGCAGGGTGTAGGCGTGAAAAATCATGTTTGCAGCTGCAAAGTCTGCTATAAATCCAGAAATTATGCCTGCGACCGTGCCGATTGTGACGATTATTAAGAGTTCAGTGATGAAGTATCCTGCTACCAGCGAGTTTGGGCAGCCGGCGGCTTTGATGAGTCCAAAATCGCGTGTTCGCTGAGCCATCATTAAGAAGATGATGAAGGATGTCAAAATGGCGCCCACTATAAAAATCAGAATTCCAATAAATATGATGAACTGTGACAGGACTGTTGTTAACCCTAATGTTAACGTTTTAGTTGAAGTGTAAATGCCTACTCCGATTCGGCTGCTAAACAGCAGCAAAAACAGTGTCGAAGCCACGCTTAACGTTAAAGTTGCAACGGTTAAGCTAGTTTGGAAGCGCCGACGCAGCAGGTCTTTAACTGGAAAACTTTGATTCATTCGCTAGCCAGTCTTCCTTCATCCAAAAATATTGCTTCATCCGCCAGCCTTCGAATGTCTGGGTCATGGGTTGAGACAATGATTGTTTTGCCTTGACTCTTTAGCAGCTGAAAGGTCTGGATTATTTTTTCTACGTTTTTTCGGTCCAGGTTTCCCGTTGGTTCATCTGCAAGAATCAGTGGAGGGTTATTGGCTAATGCGCGTGCCATGCCAACTCGTTGTTGTTCGCCTCCGCTGAGTTGAGCGGGAAAATGGGTTTCTCGGTGCCTCAAACCAACCGTCTCAAGCAGGGCGTCTACGCGTTCTTGGATTTCCTGTGGCGGTTTCCTTAGCCATTCCATGGGAAACGCTACGTTTTCGGCGACAGTTAGAGTGGATACAAGGTTGTAGGCTTGGAAGACAAAGCCGATTTGGTTGCATCGAAAATCCGCAAGGAAATCCTCGTTCTGATTGGTTAAATCTTGGTCAGCAACTACTATCTTCCCCTTGGAGGGTCTATCTATGCCGCCGATGATGTTGAGAAGCGTTGTTTTTCCTGAGCCTGAAGGGCCACACAACGCTATGAATTTGCCTTTGTCAATGTCGAGGTTTATATCCTTTAGAACTTGAATTTTGGCGTTGTCCATCTGGTAGATTCTGCTTAAACCTCTTGTATGTACCATTATGTCATTTGATTCAGCCATCCAGTTCCCCCTTTAAGGTATGCACTTTCGGAGGAAAAAGTTTGCCTTGCAGTTAATAATAAGGTTGAGGTACGTTCATTTACCAATCAAGTCTGATAACTTGTGTCAATGTTTAGGTTTCCCCTGTCACGTTTCAGAATGCGAACTTTGTCAGGAATTTTGTCTTTTTGCCAATCGTTCCAACTGATTTCTTTAAACAGCCAACGTTTACCCAAGTGTGCAGCAACGACAGCGTGCTTGTGGCTGTTTTCAGCTGGGATAAATTGGTCTAGAAACCGAAAAAGTTTGTCGATTTGCGGTTTAGGGAAATATGCGTAATAGCTGGCATTTTTAACTTCGAAAGCGTAGACGTGGGGTCCTCTGCGTGCCATGAGGTCTGGCAACGGGTTGAGGCTTGGGTTGCTAACTGGAACTCGGACAGCGTTGTAGCCTTTCTTTTGGAGGATCTTGACTAGGACTGATTCGCTGTAGAAGCCTCTTTTGCGCCAGCGTCTTAGTTTGATGCGGTCGATTTCTTTACTCATGCTAATCACGCTTAGGGCTTGTTGTTCACTGATTTGTTAGAGGAGGCATTAAATGTTTGTTAACAAGCCTGTGGCAAAGTGTGTTTTGGGGATGCTTTTGTATACAGTTTTTGTTACTGCAAACTGTTGGTGAAGATTGGTGATGGTTACGGTGATGTATAATACTGCTATAACCAACATCACTTATGTGGTGTTTTCCCACATCAAGTTACGCAAAATATGGGCGGAATTGCCTACACTATCAACCACAAAACATACCGCTGACCCAAAACAAACCCAAAATGAAGCCCAATGCAAATAGCAATTTCCACCCAAAAACCCCTCCAGCTTCACTTAAACCAGCATTTTTTGACAAATAATCTGTCACTTGCAATCAAATCGGCAGCTACCTAAACAAGACACCACACAACACAAGCCCCAAACACAACTGACTAATCAACAGCAAACAAAACCACAAAAACCCTTGTCTTGTAGAAAAATCAAACGCGGACAACAAACTTTGCCACAATCAAGTGTTCTGCAGAAGAACGCAATTCGAAAGGTGAACTTGCAAAAAAAACAGCAAAGTTGTCAGTTGCTCGTCAATACCTCAAAAAAGTGGCGTTTGTGCTCGAAGTAATCTCGAAATTGCGGTCTTGTGCTTCGAATGGAGATTTTCGGAGGTACTTATATGAGGCTCCGATATTCTCCATGCCTTGCCCCTAGGGGATAGGCGAAAAGCAGTAAATCAGGCTTATTTTTGGTTTTAAGGCTGTTTATGGGCTTTTAGTTTTTGGTTACGGTGGTAAAAAACAAGCGGTTTTTCAGCAAATAGCCATTCGTTAACACACAGCAAAAAAGAACCCGTTTTGCAGTCGAATAAGCGCAAATTGAGGCTATTTTTGCCATTATGGCTTAACGTTCAGTCGTTTAATTTAAAGTGAAAATGAGGCCTTGAAAATGCGTTATTTGATTTGCTTTTTTATCAGCATGCTATTACAGCGGAATATGGGCACACTGTTTGAAATTGATTTAAAGAAGGGATAATATTTTTGTTGGTATACGAAAGCATCACCCAAACACACTTCTAGGAGTCGCCTTTAAAGCTCTCTTTTCCGTTTACTTGTCCCCCCAATGGGGCTTATGCCACAGGTTGCCGAATTTTTGATTTTGACTGGTGACGTCTACGTCAGCAATCATGCACCCTGACAGCATGAGTTAAACTATTTACTTAACCCCCCTACCTAAGCCATCCAAAAAAGCGGTAAAAGCAACCCTAATGGACGCGTCTAAAAAGAAAGACAAGAAAAAGGGGGAGCATGCAGTTGGTTTATCGGACCTTCCAGCGTTCCTCAACTATCTCAGAGGGTACTCCACCAGCGTTAACTTTGCTTTGGTAGCCAAATGATTTCCAATCAGACGGCAAGGATTCTTCAGGAACAAACTTCATGTTATACGGTCTAAGATGGACTTGCTCCTCTAGCACCTTGTTAACGTATTCCTTATTGGGCTCAAAAACAATCAGCGGCTCAATACTGTCATCTTTGATTAAATCGCGAATATCCATCTTTTCGTACTTAACCATCAAATCATTACACATGTTAAAATGCTCGATTTCATGCGCACAGAACTCTGACCAAATGCTCCGGATACGCTCGTTAGGCTCAGTTTGGGCACAAGAATAGTAATTGTATGCCTCATTTAGCTGAATAAGTGTCGCCATTTGAAGCGGAGTCGCAGTAGGATCCCCCACGCTTTCGTACTGGGAAACATGTTGCTCTTCAATCTCAGCGATTTCAGCGTATAGTTTTCGGGCTAAATCGTCTTCTAAGTTAGCGCCATGGGTTCGGTAATATAGCATAGTCTGCTGCTCGCCAGACACTATAGTGAAGTAGTTCATCCATGATTTCACATGAACAGAGTTCTTGTCAAAATGCATCCGATGCTCATCGTCGGGGTGGCGATGTTCAACGCTTGTTGGCCTGCCTGGTTTGATTTCGGTTTTACCTTGGACAATATTTTCCGCGTCTTTGTTTTCAAGCATTTTCATGAGAAGGCTATACCTGTATAAGTGGTCAAAGTCTTCAAGTAAGGCGAAATCTAAGACCTGTCTAAAATAGTCTTCAGGTTCATTCTTTGCCAGATTTGCGGTTAAATCTACTGCTACTTGTTCATAGCCAATGGTTGTTTCAAGGATGCTTTGGTTGCCTGGATTTAGCCAATCAACGGTTTCTTGATGTTGCGAATCAGCACGCCTAATCAATGCCATTGCACGTTTAATTTCTTCGTTTTCTGTCATGCGAGCCATAGCATGCGAAGTTAGTACACTATTGTTTTCGATGCCGTTCATTAGAATTACACGGGTTCTAGTGTACGCATCAACTCTGTCCTTATCATAAGGAGCCTTAATCATTGTATTCCAATTCATGAATTGGTCTTCAATTGGAATGCGGCGTTCTTCAAAGGGCTTAAAAACGTTTTTTTCCTGCGGCCTTTCCGTGGTTGGGCCTGGGCTTACAATGTTTCCTATTGTGCTTTTTATTTTTTCCATTAAAACACCTATTAAAGAATTCAAAAAGTGTCCTTTATCAATTTGTGACTACAATGAAACGACTACAATTTTGGAATCAAATGCTAAAAAAGACTGCAAGAAACTACTTGATTACATAGCCATGCCCAAAATTGGCTCAAACTCAAACGTGCCATGCGCTGTGCGGTGATGTGCATCATGCTCCTCCAGGGTATCAAAAACTTTACCACACTTGCGGCACCTATATTTGCCTTCAGTAGTCATCTCTGCTGATGACTCCAACTCTATCCCATAAAAAGAATTCTCGTCTTCTCGTTCCTCATCAGACATAAAACTTTTCACCATCACAACAAAAGCATGTTCTAGAAAACAATTTGAAATCTTAAAGCTTGTGTGATTGAAACAATACAACCACAAGATGCAAGACTTTCCGCTTTATGTAGGGGATAGGGTCTATCGCACAGAGCAACAGCACAGCGTTCAACATTGCTTTATATAAGGGAGGGGGGGTCAAGCTAGAGAGACCTCGCCGTCTCTATGTTGACTTCTACTTTTGCGCATACGCTTTCATATACGCCTTTATATAAGGGGGGCTATAGAAAAAAATCACAACAGAGACAAACCGTATACAAAAGCATCAACCAAACACACTTTCAAAGGCCTTTTCCCGAAAAATATTTCAAGATTCCCCTCTTAAACCCCTAATGATTATCATGTCAGACTTTAAAGTAACCCACAAGCAGCTGAATTTTAACACTCAGCAAGCCATAAGCTTCACCGATTTATCCGATGAGGTACAACATGCTGTTTCTGCTTCAAAAATCCAAAACGGCATCGTTCACGTGTTTGCACCTCACGCAACAGGCATCTTGATTTTAACAGAAAATGACCCTGCATTGCTTGAAGACTTCAAGGTTTTTATTGAAAATTTAGCGCCAAGAAACGAGAATTATCAGCATCCATCAAATGCCCATGCACACCTGCGTTCTGCACTTTTACCTCCCGACATAACCCTGCCAATCATTAATGGGCAAGTGGCTTTTGGAACTTGGCAATCGCTGCTTTTTGTTGAAACAGACGTTTACCCAAGACGGCGAACCGTAACCATCCAAATCATCGGTGAACAGTAGCTACAACCCTCTTTTTCTCACCCTTCGCTTTTTCCATTACTGAACCCGAAGTGAACATCATAGAATTTAACTCTAAAATGATAAAACCCAAAATAAACAAACGCTGATTTAACTGTTTATTGTAAAAAAATCCCATTCGACAACTTTTCGCTCAACCAAAAAACAGTTCAAAGCCCCTGCAGCAACAAACTCACCCCAAACAAAGCTAAAAACAACAGCAAACACACCGCAAAACCCTTGAAAGCCGCACTTTTGCTCGCCCAAAAAAAGGCTAAATCAAGGTTTTTTCATGCCCAATCACAAGGCATAACACACGAAACAAGCTTTTGCTCATTCCAAGCACAATCTTCAACCATGATTATATAAGCTTCGCAGCACTTCGAAGAAAAATCGCCTCTACCGCTCAGCAGCAACCTTTCTTCTGGAATCTTTAGGCCTCAACCGAGCCTTTTTCTTATCAGCAACACGTGCAGCGGGTTTCTCCTCCAAAGCATCAGCTTCAGCAGCCTCTAAGGGCAAAGTATCTTCAGGTTCAGGAAAATTCTCCGTTACAACCTGCTCTGCACCAGCCTTAACCATAGCAGCTACAGCTCTACTCACATCTCCAGGCTTAACGTTAATTCCTCGAACAGCATCCATCAAAACCACAGTTGCAAACCCCAGCTTAACTGAATCAAGAACCGTATTCAAAACACAATAATCCGTCGCCAAACCGCCAACAAAAAACCGTTCAACACCTAACTTGTGCAACTCCTCAGCTAACCCTGTTCCATCAAACGCGGAATAAGCCTCCTTACTGGGATCTGTAGCTTTAGAAACAACCAAAGTACCCTTTGGCAACCTCAAATCCCCATGAAACATCGCTCCATGAGTGTCTTGAACGCAATGTGGCGGCCATGGACCACCCTGAGCTTTAAAAGACATGTGATTTGCAGGATGCCAATCTCGTGAAGCCAGAACGTGTGCGCCGCTTCGGCTGAAATGCCTTGCATACTCGTTCAGTACGGGAATTACTTGGTCTCCGTTTGGAACAGGCAATGCGCCACCGGGAAGAAAATCGTATTGTACATCAGTGATTAATAAGGCGTCAGTTGTGGTTAACGTGTAGGTTTTACTCAAACCGCTCACCCAAAAACAATGCTGCAATTAAAAACTATTAAGAGATGCATAGAAGAAGCTTTCGCAAAAACAGTTGAAAAAAACAGCAAACCTCTCTCTGAAAAAAGTGTGTTTGGGTGATGCTTTCGTATACAAGCAAGGATAGCCTTATCTAAATAACATCCATACATAGTAAACAGGCAACAAAAAATGCAGGAAAAAACCAGAAACCAAACCGTATCCAGCCGAGAAATGCGCGCCTTGGAAACCAATGCAGAATATTTCGGCATAACTCTTTTGCAGTTGATGGAGAATGCAGGCAGTAACGTCGCAGAAGAGGTAGCTAAAAACGCCGCTAAAGGCAAGAGGGTTGTCATTTTCTGTGGTTTAGGAGGAAACGGCGGAGACGGATTTGTCGCTGCAAGACACCTTTTAACGCGAGGTTTTGAAGTTACACTGGTTTTGGCGGGCAAAAGCCGAGATATAAGTCATGAGTCCGCGCTTCAAAACTGGCGTGCAATCCAACCCTTGAAGGATAAAATCACCTTTTTCGAGGTTTCTGACAGCTCAGCCATCCCAAAAGTCACCGCTGACATCGTGGTTGACGCCTTGCTGGGAACGGGAACAAAAGGCAAACTGAAAGCGCCAATACGTCAAATGGTTGACTACATCAACTCGCTCTCTGCATTAAAAATTGCAGTTGATGTGCCCACTGGAATCGACTCAGACAACGGCGACGTGCTTGGAGCCGCAGTTAAAGCCGATTTAACCATCACTTTCTACAAGTCCAAGCTTGGTTTGGAAAAAGCCAAAAAATACGTTGGCGAATTACTCGTTAAAGATATCGGTTTGCCCATAGAGCTTGAACGGTTTGCAGGTCCAGGAGATGTGCACTTAGCCGCGAAAAAGCGTGAGGCGTCAGCGCACAAGGGCGATTTTGGCAGGTTACTCGTAATTGGCGGAAGCGACGTTTTTTCTGGTGCACCAGCGCTGGTTTCGTTGGCTGCCCTGCGGACAGGCGTTGATATTGCTTATGTTGCGGCTCCAGCAAAGACGGCGCAAGCCATTTCTTCCATGTCGCCTGACTTGATAACAATAAAGCTGGAGGGAAAAAACCTCAAGCCCAGCAATGTTGCGGCGTTGATGCCTTTTTTGGATGTGGTTGACGCGGTTGTGTTGGGTCCAGGTTTGGGTTTAAGCCCTGAAACAGAAGAATTTGTTAAAGCATGTGTTGACGCGGTTGAGAAGGCTGGCAAAGCGCTGCTTTTGGATGCGGATGGGTTGAAGGCGTTTGCCAAATTCAAGCGGCCATTAAGGGTGCCGCTGGTGCTTACGCCGCATGCAGGAGAATACGCCATTTTGACGGGGCAAAAACTGCCTGAAGATTTAGATGAGAAAGTGGTGTTGAGTCAGAAAACTGCTAAACAGTTAAACGCCACAGTGCTGGTGAAGGGCAAAGTGGACGTTATCTGCGACAAAAACAGGGTTAAATTGAATTTTTCGGGTAATGCTGGGATGACTGTTGGCGGAACCGGCGATGTGCTCAGCGGTGTTGTCGGCGGTTTGTTGGCGCAGAGGGCGGATGCGTTTGAAGCTGCTGTTGCTGGAGCTTTTGTGAATGGGGCTTGCGGGGATTTTGTGGCTTTGGAGAAGGGTTTTCACATGGTTGCCACGGACATTTTGGATTGGATTCCACGGGTTTTTGTGGATCCGATGAGTCATTTGAAGGTGCATTGTGCAAGTGGAAGATGATTCTGCGCCTGAATCGCCAAACGCGTTGTTGCCTGTGCGGATTACGATTTATCATGCGGCTCAGGATGACCCTAAAAAGAACACTGCGCTTAGGTTGAAGCGGCGTGGGTTGGCTAGGATTGTTTCTAAGACGCGTTTTTTGCCTAAACGTGCCATAGTGCTGAATCCGTTTGGGGAGATTGCTTTTTCTGCTGCGGATCGCGAACGCATTTTGCAGTTTGGTTTGGCGGCGTTGGATTGTAGTTGGGAGCAGGCGGAGAAGGTTTTGGGTAGAAAAGTTAGGGGTACAAGCCGTTGTTTGCCTGTTCTTATTGCGGGTAACCCTGTGAATTTTGGCAAGTTGACCAAGTTGACGACGGTTGAGGCGCTTGCGGCTGCTTTGTTTATCGCGGGGTTTGTGGGTGAGTCGCAGAGGCTTTTGGAGATTTTTCCGTGGGGGCACACGTTTTTTGAGTTGAACGGCAAATTGCTTGAGAAATATGCACAAGCTAAGGATAGCGGGGAAGTGGTTGAGGTGCAAAACAGCATTTTCGGCGGCGAGAAGTGCCCAAGTAAAGGCTTATAGCGGACATCGGCAAAGTCAAAGTGGACACATGGGGTTGGCGTGATGGAGTATATCTCGAATTTTTATGTTTTTCTTGGTTCTGTCATGCTGATTTCGCTGTCTGGGGTTTTGATGCCTGGACCGTTGTTTGCGGTTACCTTGAAGAAGGCAGCGTTGAGCAGGGTTTCTGGGGCTTTGATTGCTGTTGGTCATGGGATTGTAGAGTTTCCGTTGATGTTTTTGATTTATTTTTTGCTTAGCCAGTTTGCTATTCCCAATGTTGTGCAGGTTGGTGTTGGGTTGGTTGGGGGTTTGTTGATGGTTTTTATGGGTGTTAGGGCGTTTTTGAGGCGCAACAAAGAGGAGGCATCCACGGTTAGTTTGAAGCGTGACTCTGTGCTTTCTGGTGTTTGGACGACTGCGGCTAATGCGGGTTTTATTTTGTGGTGGCTCACGATTGGGACGGCGCTGGTTTTGAATGCGAAGTTGTTTGGGTTTTTGGGGTTTTCGGTGTTTGCTGGGGTTCATTGGCTTTGTGATTTTTGTTGGTATGCTGTTGTGGGGTTTTTGATTTTTAAGTCTCAGCGGTTCTGGAGTAGGCGTGTGCATTTGGCGGTTACGCTGTTTTGCGTCTGCGTGTTTGTTGGGTTTGGCTTGTTCTTTATGGGTTCAGCTTTAATGTCTGCGTTTGCATATGGATTGTGAAGGTGAAGATGGTGAGTGTTGAGTTTAGGGTTGGCTTTGCGGTTTTGCAGTTGGTTGTTGGCGATATTACGGATGTTGAGGCTGACGCGGTTGTGAATGCGGCTAATTCTTCGCTTATGGGTGGTGGCGGTGTTGATGGGGCTATTCATCGCAGGGGTGGACCCAAAATTTTGGAGGAGTGTAAGCGTGTTCGGGCGACTGTTTGGCCTGATGGGTTGCCGACTGGTCATGCGGTTTTGACTTCGGGCGGAGATTTGAAGGCGAAATTTGTTATTCATACTGTTGGTCCTGTTTGGATGGGTGGTTTTCATGTTGAGGAGGAGTTGCTTAAGCAGGCGTATCGTAATTCGCTTAAGCTTGCGGTGTCTAATGGGTTTAAGGTGGTGGCGTTTCCGTCGATTAGCACTGGAGCGTATGGTTATCCCGTGAAGGAGGCGAGTGTTGTGGCGTTGAGGACGATTAAAGCTTTTTTGGAGAATGAGGACAAGCTTGAGCGGGTGTTGATGGTGCTGTTTTCAGGGCGCGATTTTGATGTTTATTTGCAGAGTGCAAGGGCGCTTTTTGGTCAAGGCTGAGTCAGGCAAGCGTTTGCTTCCATAAAAACGTTGAAAGGGAGCCTGTTTTGGGTTTGTTTTGGCTTTTTGTTGTTGATGTATCGAAAATGTTTTAAACACATACGTACGATAACCATCCATCAGAGGAATGAACCAATGGCTAAATGCCCAGTTTGCGGAAAAGATGTCAGAAATGCAAAGAAAACGTGGAAGATGGCTGGTAAACCAGACAAGAAAGGAAAACGAACTCAACTCACCATCGGCTTATACGAGTGCTGCGATAAGACTTTCAGGGAAGTTTTAGACAAGAAAAAAATCTAAAACAACAATTTTCCCCTTACCTTTTTCTTTCTTTTTTATTGAATTCTTTGTTTGTTGCTGTTTGCGGTTTTTTGGTTTTTAGCGTTTCTTGAAATCGCTGGTGGCTAGTTGTGATTTTTTTCTATA
>CAYMLF010000006.1:0-25144 GCA_964391275.1 uncultured Candidatus Bathyarchaeia archaeon | reverse complement strand
GGTTGGCTTCCAAAGGAACTTTCCACTGCAGGTCTACAAGTCGGCTTCACAGCATACAAGCAGGGTCTTGTAATTAGTGCATTTGGCATGGGCGTTTCCGAGCTTGTTTTGTGGACGGCGTTTTTGCTGGGATTATACAAGAATCAAATGCTGTTCTTTGCCACTCAAGCAGTAATTATTTCAGTAGACGTTTCTTTGTTAGCACTTGTATACTTGCTTGGTAGACACTTTGCAAAAAGAAATACTGAATTGCCCAACAGAGGTTGGTTACCTAAAGAGCCTAACACATTTGGCATAGACAAAGCAGCAGGACAAAAAAAGCTCTTAAACAAGCGTGGCATCGTTGCCTTCTCGTCGGTTTTACTATGCGGTATAATCGCAGCAGGCTTTTTCATAGTTCCCCTTCTGTTGTACGATGGAGAATCAATAGATGACGGATGGGTAGCTCAGAGGGTAATTGAGCGTGTTGGTTTTCCAGGTGGCGACATTGTAGTTTGGAAGTTCAGTGAGTCCTCAAGAGACAAAGGCTACATAATATTAGACGTAGAACCAAACGTAACTACACGGGAAAAACTATCAGCTTACATTGATTCAAGAACAAAAACTCTAAACCAACTTCTGAAAGACACCAACTCCATTTTTGAAGCCATAGTAACCTTCAAAGCATCAATGAGTCCAGAAGAATTTGGTGACTGGCTTGATAGTTCGGTTGAAAAACCTGGTGATAACGCTGAAACAGGCAGTGGCATCATAGCAGTTGAATGCTATCTGCAACCTGACCAGGCAAGAAACCTTCAGTCTGACCCAGATGTGCTTCTAGTCGAGTCCGTAGAAGACTCACAGATGCGCCAAATCATAGAACGCTATCAGGCAGAAGGCTTTAATGCGCAAGTTCAAAGGTCGCTGCCCAAGGAAATGTGGAAGCAGTACATAGCTTTGGAGGGGCTGCTATGAAGTGGAAACTAAGGCAGATACTGGGATGGCTTCCAAAGGAAGTGGCTTTACATATTGACCATAAAGTGCGATTATTTGATTTTTTTATGCGTTTCCAGTTTGTTCGATACGTTTACGGCTTAATGCTCTCAGGATTGTTGTTTACGCCTTTCCTATTCTATCATTCCCTAGCTGAACCATACATCATGGGCACACTTTGGGGGTATCAATTGCCAATCGGGTACGTCGGCTTTTTGCTGGGCATACTGGCAATTGCGTATCCACGGTTTACCATGCTCAAAAACTTGCGGTTCAGCACTCTTATGGCAATCGCTGGTCTGTCTTTACTGGTTGCCCTCATCTTAACTCCAAGCGACTACTTAATAAACCTGCTAAACGGCACAAGCTTTACTCCAAGCCAAATGGACATTGAAGCCTCACTTGGCAGTATAGCCGTAGTTTGGGTATCGTTTCTCAGCATAACTGTTGGCTTGGTTTGGTCTGCCATTTTAGGCTTCAGAAAAAAACGGCAGCCACAGGAGTTGAGGCAATGAGCAAGAACAAACATGTCAAAGACCCTATCCGTGGATGGCTTCCTAAAGAATCAAACCTTCCAAGTTGCAAACTAAACATTAACAGCAAAGAGCCTGAAGGGAAAAAATTCCAGTTCAACGAGCGCTTCTGGATTAGCTTAGCCATATCTTACTGCCTATTTATACTCTTAGTCCTTGCGCCTTTCTTATTTGGCTACATAGACAGCACCATAGTGGGTTATGGTTTGACTGGAATCGGCTGGAGCTTAATTGCAATGATAGTAGTGTACCTACTCAATCGCAGACCTGAGTGGCGAATGAGGGTAACCTATGTTGCGGTTGGCGCTTGGATTGGTCTTGCAGTTGGTGTTATCGGCGGCCTGATGCTGTTTGGTCACCAAATTATCGAGGCAATTGGTAGCTGGGGGCTTTCCGTTTTAATACTTATAGTGTTGCCTCTTGCAGGCGGCTTGATTGGTTACTTGGTACAACTAAGAAATTTGCTGTAACATACGCCGACGGACTGGAGGAGTTAAAGAATTGACCTTCATAAAACAGTTAGCAAATAAGATTAGAGGCTGGTTCCCTAAAGAACCAAGTTTGCCACGCAGCAGAGTTAAAGCTGTTGACGAGCCAACTAAGGCTTTCAAAGTAGCTTGGTACCTGTTGGTTTTCACAATTTTGGCGTTCATAGTGGTAGCGGTAGTCATATTTTATGTACCTTTTCTGTCTGCAAGCCTCATAAACCGCACTGTTGCATTGATTATTTATGCCTCAATTGTCATCATTATCTACCGCATTTTTGGCCGCGACTACTACAGGCGACACCCAAAAGAGCACAGAATCCGCCTCATGCTAGCCTCAGGCGCAATTACAGCAATCACATCTATGGTTCTGTTTAGCGTAGTTTTGGGGTCACCGCAACCTTACTTGCCGTACCTGTGGATACCAGTTATCTTTCTGGGAATCGCTGGAGCACTTGTAGGAAATATGCTCTGGAAAAGAATGCATAAAAACGATTAAGAGTGGACTTGAATGACAACAAAAAAATGCCTTAAGAAAATGGCGAGAGGTTGGTTCCCTAAAGAACCCTTAAAAATTTACGCTACTAAACCCTTTAAGCCCCGTTGGAAACGGCCAGTTTGGGTTGCCTTAACCTTAGTTGCGGTTGTTGCCTTAGGATTTGCCGTTTATGCTGGCGTACAAACGTACCTGCGCTATAGCGACCCGCGGTTGGATGTTACCTCTGCCTACTTTGAAAAGACTCTAAACTGCACCACCGCCGAAGTTGGCGATTGTGTAGAGGTTACGGTTCAGGTAGGTTGGCACGGCTACGTCTTTCCTGAATTCAAGCGGGAAGTAAAGGTGGTTGACCAATTTCCAGAAGACCGCTTTGACTTAGTTGGAGGCTCGAACACTTTTGAATATGCGGGTTACGGTGGAAGCGACCAATTCACATACACTTTAAGAGTGATCGCTGAAACAGGTATCATAGAGTTGCCTGAACCTAAATTATACATAGACAACATTGAGATTACGTTGAAACCTCTTTCTTGTTAATTTAACCCATGGCAGATTTCGAATTACTCAGATGAATTGGGCGCGCACTAACAGCAGCTTAACACTTTTTATTAAGAAGAAACCTCAGTTTGTTTCACAAGATTGCCATAATTCGTGGGAAGTGCAAGCAAGGTGAAAGAAATAATATACAAGCCAATTGGGGTTGTTCATTCACCGTTTAAAGAACCAAAAAACGTGCCAATACAAGCCGCAGCCTCAAAAGGCACCTATGGAACAATCGAAATCTACCCTGAATATGTTGAAGGCTTAAAAGACCTTGAAGGATTTTCACATATCATTTTGCTTTACCATTTGCATCTCATAAAAGACTGCTCTTTAATGGTTAAGCCATTTCTTGATGACAAATTGCATGGAGTATTTGCCACACGCTCACCTGGCAGACCAAACAAACTTGGCATATCTATTGTACGCTTAACAGGTATAGAAAACGGCATATTAAATATTCAAGACATAGATATTGTTGACGGAACACCGCTTTTAGATATCAAACCCTACGTTCCAAAGTTTGACTATAGAAGAAACGCCAAAATCGGCTGGTTCAAGGACAAAATAAACAAGCTTGATTCAGCGAAAGACGATGGAAGATTCTGCAAATGAAATAGGGTTTTAGATTAATTTTCCTATGCGTTTGGCGTCGTCTTTGATTACCTGTAATTGTTCAGCAGTAGGCTTTCCGCTAACATCTCCAAGTCTTCCAAGGGTGCTGTGCTCTATTGAACCATGAAATTCGCTTAGAACGTACCATTCATCAATAACATTGAAGCCTATGTGCTCAAAGTATTGACCTAAATCTTTGCCGACAGGAGTTGCTTCATTAATTCCCGTGTGATGACCTGAATAAGTTACGAAGACCAAAGCGTTTTTTCCTTGAACTTTTGGTGCTGAAGGCTTAATTTTTCCGTTACTGCGATACTCAGCGAATTTTTTCTTTAAAAATTTAGTCATTGGTTCAGGTGGATGCCAAGAATACGATGGGCAACCAACGCAAACTAAATCGTAATCAAAATAATCCAGTGCTTCGGCTTCCTCAGGCTGTTTTACTGTAACTTGAACGTTTGCTTCTTCTAATCCTTGCTTTATTGCCCGAGCAACTTTTTCAGTGTTTCCTGTCTTGGACCAGTATATTATCAATGCTGTCTTCAAATTGTTCATCTCCTTAGTAAATAAGTTATAAAGCTCTTTATACAAAAATAATGTGGTTGGTGATTGTTAATTGACTGGTTTGGTTGTTAGCTACTTGTTTGCTTTTGCTTTCAACTCGTCGATTTTAGCTTTAACGTCGTTTAATTCCCTTTCAAGGTCTGCTTTGTCGGCAGCTAAATCGTTGTAGTAGTTTTCCAGTGATGTAACTTCTTGTTCTTGAGTTGGTGGTTGGCTTGGTGGATAAGTGGGTTGAGTTGTTGCTGGTGGGTATGCGTACCATCCTCGGCCCCATCCTCGTCCGAATCCTCTCCCGCGTCCGCGTCCCCAACCTCTTCCGAAGCCTCTAGCGTATCTTCCAGTTGGGTTTGCATAGCCTGGTACAGGGTGACCTGCGCAGTATCCTGCTGCTCTACCGGTTAAGGGTCCGGCGCCCCAAGGTCCTGTTCTGTCTCCTCCTGGCATTTTTTTCACCTCTATTTTGTGTTTATGCACATAATCAATTAATGTGATAGTGCACAAAAATATATAAGAGTATCGCAATCCAATAATTAAATGAAACCTAAAACCCGCACAAGGTGAAAACAAACGAGAACAGAACAAGAAATAAAACAACAATTAAAAGAAATCGAAAACAAAGCAATAAACAATGGACCATACAGGGAATGGGAAAACATCGCATTAAAAGCTGCAAAGCAAGCATTAAATTGGGTTCTAGGGGATACAGAAAAAATAACATTCTAAAAGCGTAGGAGAAAAAAACCCATGTGGCGTGGACGACATCGATATGGCAGACGAGGACGATTTCCAAAACCCGTTACCTTAGGAACCACTCCATCAATTGCAAGTTTTATTCCAAATCCGCTAAGAAATCCAGAGCCCGTGTACATTGAATTTGCTGAAGTTGAGGCTTTTAGGCTAGTAGATATGGAGGGTTTATCGCAGGAAGAAGCTGGACAAAGAATGAACATTTCAAGGGGAACCATTTGGAGGCTTGTTCAGAGTGCAAGGAAAAAAGCTTCAAAAGCCCTCAGTGAAGGAAGACCCATATACATAGTGTCGATTCAGCCAAATCAAAACATTCAAGACGATAGATAGAAACCAGCTTTCAAATTAAAATTGAAAATTGAGGTAAATTAATTGAAAGAAGTCAGTAAGAATTCTTTCAAAATTACTGAAAGAGCTGAAGATTACCTTAGAGTAATTTATAGAATGATTAATCAACAAGGAAATGCAAGGGTTGGCGATATTGCCTCTGAATTAAAAGTTAAACCGGCAAGCGCTTTTGAAATGTTGGGTAAGCTTCAAAAATTAGGTTTTGTTGTTCACGAAAGATATGGCGAAATCGAATTAACCAAGGATGGTACCTACGCCGCCAAAGCCGTAAGCAAGAGGCATGATACATTCCGCAAGTTCCTCGAGATTATTTTTGTTCCAAAAGAAATAGCCGCTAAAGATGCAAGCATACTTGAACACAGATTAGACTATAGAACAACGCTTCAATTTACCAAGTTTGTCGATTTTATGAATTTAGAGAGGCCAGGAGTTATTAAACGATGGCGAGAGACCTTCAAGTACTATTGTGACAAAGAGCAAGATAAGCAGGAAAACGTTTTAAACGCTGTTTAAGTTTTTATATTGTAATCAAGCTAACGTTGATAAGACATTGGTAGACTTCGGGAAAATCTTGTTTATTCTTTTTCGATAGTTAGGTGAGTTAATGGTTTCGGTAGTAGCAATAAGTTGTCATCCTGACGATGTCGAGAGCGGATGTTTTGGAACCTTAGCTTTATACACTAAAAAGAAAGCGGACGTTAGAATTCTTCTTTTAACTGGAGGAGAAAGGGGCGGACAAAAAGAGATTAGGCTGAAAGCAGCGGAGTCGGCGTGTTCGATTATAGGCGCTACTTTGGCGTATGCTGGCTTTGAGGATGGCAAACTTACTGATGACACTGAAACGGTATCTTGGATTGAAAGAGAAATCAGAACGGTGACAGCCGACATAGTTTTTGCTCCATGCCCCTTTGATAGTCATCAGGACCATCGAAACGGAGGAAACGCTTCAATATCAGCCAGCAGGAAAACTGCAAACGTTTTGTTGTATGAAACCCCTACTACAACTGACTTTAAGCCCCAGATTTATGTTGATATACGGGAAACGCTTGAGGATAAGGTAAAGGCTATGTCAATGCACAAATCGCTTGAAAAAAGTAATCTATATTCTGAAGCTATACGGTGTCAAGCAAAGTATAGAGCTGACCAGATGAGATTATTTGGTGGCGCCTTAGAAACTTTTCAAGTAGTAAAATGGAAGCTTACGCCAAGTTAATGAATACATTTGCGTTAAAGCAAGCAGTAAGCAATTTTATCATTCTGACTACAAAAACCCAAGCAAGACAAACGTAAGTAAACTCCCTGCTACAATTCCGAACGATGTGAAATGTTCATGACCATTCTGGCTAGCGGCTGGAAGTATTTCATCAAGCGTGATAAACACCATTACGCCAGCTGCAAAAGCTAACCCGAAGGGCACAAAATCGCTGAAAACACCCAACAACAAAACTGAAACTAAAGCACCTGCTGGCTCGGCTAAACCAGAAAACAGCGCAAGACGAAAAGCCGACGATTTCGAGCAACCACTCAAACACGCTGGAATTGCAATAGCCATTCCTTCAGGGATATTGTGGATAGCCATAGCTATTGCCACTGTTAAACCCAGTTCTGGAAGGTAGGCATAGCTGGAACCTAAAGCTATGCCTTCGGGAAAATTATGTAGCGCTATGCCCACAGCTATTAGCGTACTGTACTTGAAGAGTTTAACATCTGCTAGTCCTTTCTCTTTTACTCCAAAATGCATGTGGGGTAACAGTGCATCCAAAACAAGAATACATAGTGAGCCAGCTAGAAAACCTGCCGCTGCAACTACCAAGCCCCCAATATTCCAAGCCTCAACCAACAGCTCCATGAAAGACAAAATAATCATAACTCCAGCCGCTAAACCCATAAAGAAGCTCATCATTCTCTTGGTGGGTTTTTTTATTAAAACGATTGCGCCGCCCAGAGCTGTAGCTAAGCCGGCTAAAACACTTAACAGCAGCACATTCAGAATCCCTTCCACTTCTGAACCACAACCAAAAGAGTCATCAGTTCAGCTAATAAAGCTAAGTGTAAATTCAATTATTTTTAAAAAACAATTAAAGCTTGATTTCACAAAAAAAAAATAAGTTTGGGGCAAGCATAATAATATAGTGAACAGCCTTGGAAGAGGCGGTTCCAAATGGTTGATAAGAATACTTTTGAAAAAGGAGAGAAAGCAGCAAGGCTCTCTACTTTCACCCTCATTGCTTTAGGCATAATTAAAGGGAGCGTTGCGATTATTAGCGGTAGCTTGGCTTTACTAGCTGGCTCAATTGACACTTTTTCAGATATTTTTTCTTCAGCAGCGGTTTGGGTGGGACTCAGGATTGCAAAGAAAAAACCTACAGAGAGGTTTCCTTATGGATACTTTAAAGCAGAAACTTTCGCTTTGCTAATTGTTTCTATGATTATTGTAGCTTCAAGCGTTTTTATTATGATAGAGTCTTGGGAGAAACTTTTTGAGGTCAATGTTATCTCGTTTTCAGATTTAGCACTTGTTGCTGCCGCTTTGTCAACTGTTGTCTATTTTTTACTGGCTAAGTACAAAGAAAGGGTTGGTCGCCAAATTGACTCTCAAGCTTTGGTAAGTGAAGGATTGCATTCAATGATTGACGTCTACACCTCCATTTTGGTTTTTATCGGGGTCCTTTTGGGAGTGTTTGGCTATCAAATTGTCGAGGCTTTGGTTGGATTTATTATCAGTGTATACGTGCTAGTAAGAGGCTTGCTATTTGGAAAAGATGCAGCTCTACTCTTAATGGATGTCTCCCCAAGTCCCCAAATGGCTAAGGAAATAAAGGAAATAGCGGAGAGTGTAAATGGCGTCAAAGGCACGCACGCTATAAGACTAAGGAAATCTGGACCTGTATTTTTCGGAGAAATACATCTTGAATTGCAAGAAAATCTGTCCTTAGAAAAAGCACACTTAATCTCAGACACGGTTGAATCAAGAATCAAAGGAAAAATGAAGAATCTAGAATCCTTAACTATTCATGCAGGAATTTCACATAAAAAAAGAAAGCGCGTTACTGTTCCAATTCAGAATGATAAAGGCTTAGATTCAATTTCAAGCGAGCATTTTGGTAGCGCACCGTTCTTTGCCATTTTAGATATTGAAGGGGAACAGATACTCAATTTTCAAACTATAGAAAATCAAGGGGCTATTTTGTTGCATAAGAAGGGCATAAAGGCAGCCCAACAGTTGGTGGAGCAAAAAGTGGATATATTATTAGCTTCAGACCTTGGCGAAGGACCTTTCCACATGTTAGGGGATAATCTAATACTAATCTACCATCTTCCTAAATCGGTAGAAGTTAAAGAGGCAATCCGACTTCTTAATCAAAATCAATTGGGAAAAATGTTAACAGCAACTGAGTCTGACAAGTAATATTTGAAGGCTATACATAATAAGCGAATTTAGTACTTGCTTACTTGAAAATTGATTGCTTTTAATTATGTATGCCCTTATTGTAATTGGCTTGTATTCCAATAGAAGGCTTTTTTATAATAGTTACCTATTGGAAAAGCTGGGTCATCATACACAATATCTAAGCGTTCACCATACTCAGAAAGAAGCATCAGCCATAAATCCCAAATGCGTTGTCCTCTTTCTCCTGCTTGCCAATACCAGTTTCTGTCGTAAGGAAATCTCATACCCCACCCATAATTCATAGGTATAACCAAAGCTGCCTCAGCTTCAACCGAGTTATACGATATTTTATTGTTTACAACTGCATCCATCCAAAATCGCTCTAAAGCCTCAAAATGCTCGTCACGTAACAAACAATATGGATAATCACCTTCGCAGGGATAATTAAACACAGCTAAGTACTTAGCGCCAGCTTCATAGACTGATACCATTTGCTTGTAAATTTCTTCGCCCGTATCCAGATAAGGTGGTTGATCGTATTTCCAAGTTATTATTGCACCCCACGACTTGTTTTGCAGGCGGGCAGAGCCTCTTACTAAACCGATGTTCTTAGTTAATGTCTCATTCCAGCCAAGTTGGGCAAGTACAACATCGTAGCCTCCTAGATAATCAAACCAGTAAAGGGCATAATCAGAAGTAAAACTAGTAATAGAGCGTTTTTTTAGTTCTAAAATACCTGAATCATTCTTAATTCTCTCAACAAATATCTTAGCTGCTAAGTCATAATCCTTTGCAAGGGTACCGTTCATGAATGCCTCCATCGCAGAGGCATGTGATTGATACATTGGAGAATTTTGCAGCTTTAGATATTCAAAGTAACGTGACCAATCGTAATCCAGTTGAATACCGCCAGGTTCATCGTAATAGTATATCCCTAAAAATTTGTCGCCCCATTTTTGCTTGGCAAAATCAAGCCATGGTATTTGCCATGGATAATCAGTATCGAACCAGCCAAAATAAACCAAAATGTTTAGCCCAGACTTTACGGCGTAATCGCAGATTTCCGTAGTTGCTGTTTCATTTTTGCTTAATGGTCCTGATTGGAGCACAAATAGGTTAGTATAATTTTTCACTTTATCTATGAGTAATTTAGCGTCTGAGCTTGTTTCTCCGCAAAAAGAGACTCCGACGTAGAAGGGGCTAGTTTTTTCAGCGTCGCTTTCAAGAAATGTGGGTATTAAGAGGGCTAAGAATAAGATTGTGATGATGCTTATGGAAAGCATGAAAACCTTTCTCGTGGTTGCATCCTCCTTTTGAAATTTGAATGTATGAATTAGGTTTAATCTGCCCGGGGAATAGTTTAAATGGTAAACTGTATTAATATTTTACGTTTAAAAAGTAAACTCTTGGTGAGTTTTAAGCGTTAATCATTGAGAAAAGCAGTGAAATTGCAATTAACGGGTAATTCGAGACTAAAGCGGAAAAATGCCAATTTCAAAGTAGCAAGCTTACAAGGTTAAAGTATCCTTCCCTTTTGGCGATACAAAAACGGCTGTTGCTATAGTAGTCGTCCACAAACCATTCTTGTCTCCAGTAGCAGACTGGGTTATGTTGGCTGTCTTGATGATTAAGCCTGTGGTTTTGAAAAGCTGTTTGCGCTCGTCCCATGCGGTTTCAGGGTCAAACTGGATACCCATGGTTGTCGCAAGCATTGTTGCTGCCAAGTCTTCCGCGTAATCGCCTGCTGTTTCATCTGTTTGCCCATGTGAATGGTGCTCGCTGAGGTAGCCATATTGATTTTCACCTGAGGGTATTGCCACTCCAATAGAGGATGCAATAAGACGGTGAGGTTCATTGGTTGAGTTTCTAGCTTGAACAACATAGGTAATCTCTCCTGGTCTGAGCATTTTTAAGCCCTGTTCTTGTGGAATCAATTTGCATCCTGCTGGAACTATGCTGGAAACGTTAACGAGGTTGCAATATTGGATGCCAGCATCTCTTAGTGCAAGCTCAAAAGATTGTAGTTGTTCGCGGTGTTTTCCAACGCCTTTTGTTAAGAAAAAAAATTGTGGTATCATAGATTGTTTAGACCTCTATGTTTTTGCTTAATTTGTTCCACATTTTCACTATTTCCTCAGTTACTGCACCTGTAGGTGAGTATTCAACAATTGTTTTTCCGTTAACCATTGCTTGGGTTACTTCAGGGTTGAAGGGAATTACGCCTACAACATCAGCGCCATTTTCTTTGCAGAAATCCAAAATTTTGTTAGTGTTGCTAACGTTTACATCATACATGTTTATGCAAACGAACGGTGTAACATGGAAGTGGTCTAGCAGTTTTATAACTCTTTCAAGGTCGTGGATGCCTGACAATGTCGGTTCCGTTATAACCAATGCAGCATCTACACCGGTTACAGAAGCTATCACTGGACAACCTATCCCAGGAGACCCATCAATAATTATCAAGTCACAGTTTTCTTTTCCAGCAAGTATTCTTGCGTTTTGCCGAACAAGAGTAACTAGTTTTCCAGAATTAGATTCCCCAGGATACAAAAGAGCATGCGACATGAATCCAT
Source organism: uncultured Candidatus Bathyarchaeia archaeon (assembly GCA_964391275.1). Lineage (GTDB taxonomy): Archaea > Thermoproteota > Bathyarchaeia > Bathyarchaeales > Bathycorpusculaceae > Bathycorpusculum. The sequence goes on along the minus strand of CAYMLF010000006.1, from coordinate 13,874 downwards.
ATTTTGTTTTTGAAGTGTACGCTTTTCCGGAAACTCTTGGAACCAGCGTTATTGCATCAACTGGGCAAACAACCTTACAGACACCGCATCCTTCACAAGCAATAGGGACAACTTCAAAATTGCTTTTTACTGCGCCAAAATGACAGCTTTCTCTACACAATCCACATTTGACGCATTTGGTTTTGTCAATGACCGCTAATTGGGAACCAACAAATTCTTGCTCTTTTATTATTTCAGGGTGTAACAACATGTGAAGGTCTGGTGCGTCAACATCACAGTCTGCGACAACAGCTTTTTTTGCCAGAACCGCGAATGACGCGGTTATTGAGGTTTTGCCAGTGCCGCCCTTACCACTTAAAACAGCTATTTGCTTCATTTTTTGACTATCTCCTTGATTTCGGCGTAGAGTTTTTGAAATTTCTCTGTCCATCCAGGCATTTCTAAACTGAATGGAGTGCCTTGAGAGTATAGTTCAGCTATTCTTCTTTCATAGGGAATCTCCATTAGAATACGAATACCTTCTTTTGTGCAGTACTCATACACTTTTTTGTCTCCGATACCTGCACGGTTAACGATTACGCCGTAAGGCACTTTGATTCTTCGTAAAACCTCAACTGCAATACTCAAATCATGTAACCCAAAAGGTGTCGGCTCTGTAACCAAAATGCAGAAGTCACTTCCGCTTACGGTTTCCACAAATGGGCAGGAGGTGCCAGGGGGACAATCAAGGATAACGTTTGTTCCCTTCATTTGCTCTTTAACTGCTTTTATGACTGGAACAGCAAGCGGCTTGCTTACCTCAAGCTCTCCGTAAACAAGAGATAACTCATCAGTTGCACCAAAGTTCAATGTGCCTATCCTTTGTTTTTCCCAAGTGATTGCCTTTTTAGGGCAAACTAAAGCGCATCCGCCACAGCTGTGGCAAAGTTCTGGGAAAACTAGGATTTTTTCTGAGGCTACAAATATTGCGTTGAATTGGCAGAATTTTGTGCATTCTCCACACAAATTACATAATGTTCTGTCTATCTTTGGGATTGAAGAATAAACTGCTTCTTTTTTGAGTATTTGAGGATGCACGAGTAAGTGAGCGTTTGGTTCCTCCACGTCGCAATCTAAAAGTTGCACGTTACCAACTGATAATGCAATGTTTACAGCTGTTGATGTTTTTCCTGTTCCTCCCTTTCCACTAGCAACAGATAATATCATTTCTAATCACCAAAGATTACATTTCATAGAACAACTAACTATAGTTCAGAACGACCTTTCTGTTTCTCGTATTCAGCGATAGCTTTCCTTAGAGTTCGTATAGACAGAGTTGCGCAGTCCAGCTTGGATTTTGGCAGCCCATCAAGTTCTTTTAAGATGTCTTGTTCTGTTATTGTCTTTGCTTGATTGATATTTTTGCCTTTGAGAAGTGTTGTCAGGGCAGATGCGGACGTTGCTGAACCTGGGCATCCTAAATAATGAAATTTTGCGTCTTCAATTTTTTCATCTGCGTTTATTGTTAAGTATAGCTTTATGAGGTCGCCGCATGGTCCCAGAAAAGTGGTTGTGATGCTTGGGTTTTCTAATAAGCCAACGTTAACGCTGTTAATGTAGAACTGTATTGCTTTTTTGGAATATCCCGACTCTTCCATCAGCTTCAGTTCTTCTTCGGAGAGTTTTCTTGACGTTTATTGTTACCTCCAGCCTGTGAACTGCACTTTAATGGTGTGCATGACCGCAACCTTCGGTTAGTCTCTGAAGTTTGTTGGCTTTATAGGCTCCAACAACATCGTTAACTATACTGTTTGAATCAGCACGTAGCACTGGAACGCCTGCATTTTCAAAGATGTTTATTGCTCTTCCGCCCATATCATAAACAACAACCGCTGTTGGATGAAGCGCCAGTATGTGGTCAGGCGCAATACCCGATCCACCTCTATGTTCGCTTACGTTCAGAACGCTCTTAACGTTTGAAACAGCTCTTTTTTCATCAAACTCGACAACGGTAAAATATGGTGCTCTGCCAAAGTGCTCTGCTACATGAGCATTTAAGCCATTTTGATCCTCTGAAGGGATAACTATTCTCTCTGTCATTTTTTTCACCTTAACTCTGTTTGAATTGCTTTTCTGTTTATACGCGCCAGATTCCTCTGCCGCCGCCTTGTCTTCCACCCATTCCATTATGTTCGCCTACTGTGGGCGATCCAGCTTTTGATAGCTGTCCATTTTTGAACTTCTCAATTGCCTCTTTGACGGTTCCTGATGCACCAGTCATGACTTCGATGCCTGCTGCTGATAATGCTTGGAATGCGTTAGGTCCAACATTGCCAGTAATGACCACTTTGACGCCTTTGGACGCTATTGTTTGTGCTGCTTGTATTCCAGCGCCGCCTGTTTGTCCTGCAGCCATGTTTGGAATAACTTCATGTTGCATAGTTTCAAGGTCTACAATTACGAAATATAGGCATCGACCAAATCTGGGGTCTAATGGTGCCTCTAGATTTTCTCCAGTTGAACTTATACATATTTTCATTTAATTATCTCCGTTATTTGACCACTTTTGTTGTTTTTCGGTGATTAGATTACGATCATAAGCAGTTTGTCTGCTTCATGTGGTTGCTTTTTCACCGTTTTTAGCAAGTTTAGTTTATTAGCTAAAATATATTAAAGTCTTTTGTTTAGAAAATAAACTCAATAGTGTGCCCTTAACAGGTTTAACGAATTTGTCGCAAGTCTAACTCTTCGTGGAATCAAAACCCCTTCCCAAAAAGGCTCTTTTGCTATTTCCTCTCGCTGTATTCCACCGGAATCATATTCAAGTTCATATAACCTCTTGCTGTTCTGAGGCACCTTGAATTGAAGCATCTGTTCCAAACTTAGATCTTCAAAAAACCTAATGATTAACCGCATAGAGTTACCATGACACGAAATAGCTACATTTCCCGGATTACTCGGTAGCCAATTTTTGAGTTGCATTAGAAATGAGGTAATTCGTTTTTCCACCATTCGCAAGCTTTCACCATCTTGTGGGATAAACTCGTAAGAACGAGTGATTTGTTTGTACCAGAAAGGATTTTCCTGTTGAAGCTTAGCCTTACTTTTCCCTTGAAATTTGCCATAGCACCGTTCGATTAGCCTGTCGTCAGTGAAGACTGGAATTGACGGATGCTGTTTAAGCACTATTTCAAGTGTTTCTATGGAGCGTCTAAGGTGAGAACAAAAAGCATAATCTATATGGTAATTCTTGAGTTGTTCAGCGATTTCTTGAGCCTGAGAGATTCCTTTTAAGGTAAGGTCTGGGTCACGCCATCCTGAAAATAAACCGCGGGCATTATCAGTTGATTCAGAGTGACGAAAAATGAAAAGCTGTATTTTCTTTTGAGATGACATTTTTTTGGAACCATCATAATATTGGGCAAAACACAAAGAAGGATGCTTTCCTTTATATTTGAATATTTATTGTTTCATTACGATTGGTCGCAAAACTTGTTCTTTAAAAGGAAAGACAAAGAAAAACAAAGTTACTGCCTGCAATGTTGAATGTAACCTCTACAACCGGTTTGAAAATCTGAAATACGTTGGCTGCCCAGCTACAAGCAATACCAAGGCTCTCTTTAGAACCAACCGCAAGGGGCTTTTGAAGGATTTTGCAAAAAAATAATATCTGGCTTAAACGTTAGTATGTTATTAGGTGATTTATTTGTCAATTCTTAAAGCTATAGCAAATAGACGGAGTATTCGTCACTATTCTGATAAACCTGTTGAAAAAGAAAAAATCGATGTTATTTTAGAAGCAGCCAGATTATCGCCCTCAGCTAACAACAATCAACCTTGGAGTTTTATTGTGGTAACTCAGCAAGACATAAAAAACAAACTGTTGCCCGCTTACCCACGTAAATGGTTTCCAACCGCGCCAGTAATAATTGTTGCCTGCGCCAATCCAGAAACTGCTTGGTCAAGACAGGATGGCGAGGAACTCTGGAAGGTTGACGTTGCCATTGCAGTGCAGAGCATGAATCTTGTAGCGAATGAATTGGGGTTGGGCACTTGCTTTCTTGCAGCTTTTGATGAGCAAAAAATGAAGGATGCTTTAGGGATTCCTGATGATGTGCGTGTTATACTACTGTTAACGGTTGGTTACAGTGCAGAAGAAAAAGGGCCTGTGGTTGAACGAAAATCTTCGGAAGAAATAATCCATTATGAGCGTTGGTAGCTGGATTAAGCTGGCAATTCAAAGCTTGCAGGTACGCGTTGCTTTGTAGGTCATTTTCCGCATGACTTAAAACTGGTCTTTGACATCTTTAGTGATAACTAGGTGCAAGGCTGTGGGGGTCTATGTTACTAAAGCCAACGGGTACAAGCAGCAGTTTGACAGAAATAAAGTAGTACAGACTTGCCTGCGAATGGGTGCGAGTCTTCAGGCGGCAAATGACATAGCAACTAAGGTTGAGCGAGGACTCTACGAGGGCATATCCACCCGTCAAATTCTTCAATTAATCTTCAGGTACATGCGCAAGTACAAGCCTGAAGTCAAGTACCTATATGACCTGAAAAGAGGCTTAAGTTTGATGTCGCCCAAGCCTGAATTTGAAATGTTCATACAGGCTTTGCTGGCACACAGCGGTTATGACGTTCTGCCAAACCAATTTCTAAAGGGCAAATGCGGGGAACATGAGGTTGATGGAATCGCCAAAAAGGACGGCGTAACCTATTTTGTTGAGGCTAAGCATCATTTTAGTTATCATGCATTAACTGGGCTTGACGAGAGTAGAATAGCCCAAGCAATACTGGAAGACGTTAACGATGGGTACATGCTTGGCATAACTGACCTGAAAATTGACCGCGCCATGATTATAACTAACACAAGGTATTCTGACCATGCAGTAAGGTATGGAAGCTGTAAGGGCATTCTTCAGATAGGCTGGAGTTCACCTAAAACTTTTGGGGTGCAAGATATGGTTCATAATGGTATGCTATACCCTTTAAGTTGCCTTAGAGGCTTAAGAGATGAGGCAAGAATGCGTATAGTAAATGCTGGTATAGTGCTGATAAAACAGTTGCTTAACGCTGACGGGGTTGAATTGGCACGTAAGACAGGCTTGTCGCTTGAAGTTGCTTGGGACATAATCGGGAAAGCTCAGGCAGGCTCAAAGACGCTTTGGTAGCATCCAAAACTCCCTTCACCGTGTTTTACAGAAAGGAAAACCATGCAAAGAGTTATCTTTCACTTCGTGTAAGAGTGGTTGGTTGAGAAAGAATGCCTGTCTTTTCAATCGGAGAACGGCTTAGAATTGCTCTTGGCGGATTTGTAGCATTTACAGGCTTTATAGTTCTAATATTCGTGGCTTTGGCTTTGACAAACACTGCAAGTTTTATCGCTATCTTTGAGGGTGCAGTATTAGCTTTTGTTATTTCGGTTGTCGCTATCTTAGATGTTGCATGTGGGCTTCTTCTATTTTTTAGCGACAAACAAATCAGTTTATCATTCCCTTCCCATAAGAAGAAACCCAACGATGATACTGATTAATCCAGCAAATATCCAAAGACTAATTATCGGTATAGATGTGGCAAATGCTGAAAGCGTAAGATTGCTTTGGGCTGTAAGGCTTACATAAGCAAGAAAAACAAAAAGCACGATTCCAACGCACGTAGAAGCTATTCCAACGTATTTGCCGATTTTTTTGCTTATCTGAAACACGTTATAGCGTTCTTCTTCAAGAGCTTTCTCTGTTGCTTTTTCAAATTTTTTCTGAGAGGAAACTACAGGCTTTGAAGGAGCTTTAACAACTATCTCTTTCTGGTCTTGGTCCTCATCCAAACGGTAATTGTCCTCCCTGTATAAACTCAAGATAGAGCGATTATGTATTAAACTGTTTTCGAGATTACAAGTTAATGTCCACAAGTTTTGTTTAGCAAGTTTTAAATTAGCCCTAAGTTCAAGTAGTGTAATCAAGATAGGGTTGAAACTTGCAAGAAAAGACTCTTCTGCCTTTCGCCTCAAGTGAAAATAACAAAAGCGATGATCCAATAACTACTGCCAAAGAGCAAGCGGCAATTTTTTGCATAGCAGAATTAAACCGAGACAAGGGAGGCGGCCTCTTTAAGAAGAAGCCTCCTGAAAAGATTGTCTTTTTGTCTAAAGTGTATTACCCCTTTTGGATTGTTTCCTTAAAAGACTTGAACCTTGTACTTGACGGGTTTAATCTTTTTTCTCACACGATTGCTTATCCAACGATTCCAGAGGTTAAAGCTTTCAAAACGGGTTTAGAAGATGCAAGCTCTAACCGTCAAGTCTATTCATCTTTCCTTTCAAACAAACAAGGATACTTTCAGGAATCCAATGGGGAAAACACTCGAGTTGTAGAAGGCGTTTTTTCGGATCTGGAATTTGATAAAGAATTCCTCAATTACATAAAGGAATCAACAACAAAAATGCAGGTTGCGGACGGCGTTCTGCTTTCCCCCCAATACAGCGAAGAGCAAGTACAAAAGAATATACGTGAAATCGATGATTTGTATAACGGTTTTGCTCAGCAGCGTGAACAACTTGGTGAAGTAATCAAGTTACTGAACTCGAAAACGCAAGCTTTTCTTGTGGGGTTAAATTTGGAAATTAAAGCTATAGAGGACAAGTTTAGCCGACCAATTGAAAAAGAAACAGCGGCTTTAGAAAAAACCAAAGCCTTACTGAACAAGGCATACACTGAAAAAGTGACTGACGTTTCAAGCAAGTATGAAAAGGAAACAGTTGCGTTAAATAAGGAAATTTTGAAGTGGGAAAAAACAGCTGAAGAATTAAACGGTGAGATTGAGAAGACCGAGATTGAAATAAAGAATGCTTTAATCAATAAAGATGAGCAGTCTGAAGAGCATTTGAAAGAAAAAAGGAGCAGCCTCAAAAAGAAGTTGCCTGAAATTAGTCAATCCATCAAGGATTTGAAAAGGGAAATTCAGGAGTTAGAGGATAGAAAGAAAAATGAGCTTTTCCAGCTGCGCCAAGAAAACGAGGCAGAAATTAAACAAGCCTCAAAGAATCTTTCAGACATTATGGTTGCGAGGGATGCGGAGAAAAAGATTTGCCAAGATGAGATGCAGAGGCTAGAAGAGTTTACTTCAAAAATTACTGGTGATGTAGACAAGTTATGTAAAATGATGGATGCTGTCTTGAACGATTTCAACAATCTTGGCGTTAAAGGTGCATACGCGCCGCCCTTGTTGGTTTACATGCCGTTTTACCTGTTTTCATATTTCTCTAACTCTGAAAAACGGTTTGCTTACATGGCACCTTCAATAGTGAACAATTTGGCTATAAGCATCCGTCTGAAAGCGTTAGGCAAAAAGAAAATCACTCAAATGTTCCAGCCAAGGTCACACAAGATAGTGTCAATTCTAAACAAGTTCATTTTGCTTCTAAACGAAGACATTCCGTTTCGTCATGAAGTAACCGAAGCCTGCACTAAAGCTGATTTACTTCATTCAAGCCAAGCTATTGAATCCATAAAAAACGGTTTAGCAGATTTAAAAACAGCCGGCTGGATTTCTGAGGATGAATATGCTTCTTTTAGTCAATCGCTAAGTTGATTCTTGATTGTTTTCTTTTCTTTTTCGCTGGTGCGCGTTGAAATTGAAGAAGCCACTAATGATGAAGACTATGCCAAAGAGTAGTTGAATGTAGCTGGGGATAAACGATGCCGCTGGTGGTGCAAGCCCAGCTAGGCTGATTAAAGTGATTGATAGAATAGTTATGCCTGTGCCGATTCCTACTCCGCCTATTGCTATTTGTAGTCGGTACCTGCCTGCCATTCTTAGATAATATGAGCAGATAACGATTCCTGTAAGTCCTATGGCTGAAAATAGTGCTTCTAAAGCGTTTCCATCTCCAAAAACCACGGGAACCACAAGCATGACTAATGATAAAATGACACCCGCAATTGGTATTATAGGGTAAAGCGGTATCTTAAATGGTCGATCCATGTATGGCTGGGTTTTTCTTAATTTCATCAGTGACAAATTAACCAATGCAAAAACGAGGAGCGCGCCAAAACTGGCGGCGTACCCGAGAAACGGAATTGCTCCAAGTGCGCTCAATATCATTATTAGAGTTGCCCCGATTATGGCTGCTGTGTGAAATGTTCCGTAACGTGAATGAACTGACTGCAAAATTTTTGGAAGATAACCGTCTCTGCTCATGCCTCGCAAAATGCTTGATTGAACTGACAGTGCTGTTCCCAACGCTGATAAGCAAGCAACCATTCCTGCAATGGCGAAGATTACGCCTCCAAAACCGCCGAATATATCGTTTGCTGCTAAATTGAGGATTGGAACTTGCTGTAACGTTTCCGCTGGATTTACTGTGCCTATTGCTACAAGGGCAAGTAAAGCATATAGCGGAATCAGTATTATGGATGAAAGAATTAAGGCCTTGGGGATGTCTTTTGCAGGTTTCTCAGTGTTAGCTGCCGTCGCTACTATCGCCTTGGTTCCGATGAACATTGGAAAAACGTACACTATTGCTGCGAAGACTCCTGGTGTGCCTAATGGTAAGGGTGTTGAGAAAAGGTTAACTTCGCTTAAGCCGTGAACGAAGCCTCCAACGATGAAGCCAGCAAATAAGAGAATGAATGCTATTACAATAAAGCTTCCAAACTTTTTGGAGCCTTTGATTTCTGCAAGTCCCATAACTGCAACGACTCCCACGGCAAGAAGCCAAGATTGATCCATGATTGCTGTTTGTATTTCTGACGAGATTGCTGAAAACAAATAAGCAAACTGGTAAACAAAGGCAACAGCCGCTAATGCTGCTGCGAAAATCACTGATAACCATCTGAAGCAGCCGAAGATGAATCCAATGTAGCCGCCGTAAGCTGTTTTGATGTATGTGTATTCTCCTCCTACCATTGGCATGGCTGCGCTGAGTTCACTGTAGCTTAGCATAATTAGAAGGTTGATTATTCCGCTTAGTACAAGTGCAACTAGGATGGCGGGTCCTGCAAGGTTGAAGTAGGCGTAGTTTAGTAAGACAAAGATTTCAACGCCTATGGCTCCGCTTAAACCAGCGATTACGACGTCGAATAGTTTGAATCCTGCTGGGCGTTTCATGGGGGTTTGCTCCTTTTGGTCATGTTTCCCACCAGTCGTAGATTAGAAAGGCTCCGCTTAAAATGGAAACGGCTCCTATAATTAGAAAAAGCAGAAAGTAAAAGTTCAAGTCTTCAATGGGAAAGTTTAATTGAGATTGAACATCCAGCAAGTTAAACTTTAAGACAAAGCCGATTATTATTGCTATCAAAGCTAGGATTGTTTGGACTAATCCAGCCACTGCTTTTACTGTTAGTTTTTTCTTTAGCAACCAAACGCCAGTTTATCTTTCCCTCTAACTGATATTTATAACTAATTTAAGATACCCTCAGATTGCACCTTATTTTTTAAAAGGTTGCTTGTCATTCTTTTCCGAATATTCTTTTGTGCTCCTCTGCCTTCGTCTATATCGGGATAACCACTGGTATCCCCCGCACGCTTTCCACATAAGCTTCGATATTGTATACCGCTTTAATGTTTTCAGGAGTGATGATTTCGTGGCTTCCTGCCGAGTAAACTTTTCCTTCTTTCATCATAATGAACTTGTCAGAGTGGCGAATAGCCAAGTTGAGGTCGTGGATAATCATGATTGCTGCCATGTGGTTCTTTTTGACAATGTTTCTTATAAGATGCATTATCATGTGTTGGTTGGACAAATCAAGACTGCTTGTGGGCTCGTCTAGGAGAATAACCTTTGGTTGTTGAACTAAAACTCTTGCTATCTGCACTAGCTGGTATTCTCCACCGCTAATCTCATCGATATATTTTAGTGCCAGCCCATCCAAGCCTAGCAGACGAAGCACTCTTCCTGCTAACCGAATGTCCTTTTCAGTGACATCCCATTCAAAATGCGGTTTTCTACCTAACAGCACGGAATCAAAAACCGTGGTTTTGGATGTCTCGCTTTTTTGCGCCACGTACCCTATGTTTTTTGCGATGTCTTTTTTACTCATGCTGTGAAGGTCTGAGCCTTCTATTTGCACTGAACCGGTTTTTGGCGTGAGTACCTTGTTTATGCATTTGATTAGGGTGGTTTTTCCAACTCCATTGGGACCTAGCACGGAGACAAGGTCATCTGCATTCACGGTGAATGACACATCATTCAAAACGCTTTTGCTGCGGTAAGCAAAGTTGATGCCGTTAACTTCAAAGAACATTATCTACGGTACCTCCTGATTAGCAGGTAGATGAAGAGGGGTCCGCCAACCATTGAGGTTATAATGCCTACAGGTATGACTGATGGGTAGAGGATTACTTGTCCTACTCCGTCTGCTATGATTAAGATAATAGCTCCTAGAATGATGGATAGTGGGATTAGAAAGCGGTGGTCGCTTCCGATGAGCATTCGGGCGATGTGTGGTCCTAGTAAACCTATGAATGCGATTATGCCGAAGAAGGAGACGATGAATGCTGACAAAACCGAGGACAAAACCATCCCCACGATTCTTTCTCTTTCAGTGTTAACGCCTAATCCTTTAGCGGTGTCTTCTCCTGAGTCTAAGGCGTTATACTCCCATCTTTTGTAGAAGAAGTAGAGAACTACTGGGAGGAATACTATGAGAATCAGGGAGTTCCAAGACCATGTTGCTTTGCCTAAATCACCAAAAGTCCATGCTACAATATTACCTAGTTGTGAATCGGTGGCTATGTACTGCATGAAGGATAACCCGGCAGTGAACATGGCGCTGATGGCTACGCCGGCTAGTATCATTGTTTCGGCGCTGATTTTTGTTATCTTGGTGAGAACCAGTATGGCGCCAGTTGCTAGCAGGGCAAATAAGAATGCGCATGTAGCCGTGACATAGGGGTTATTAATGGAGACAATTGAGGTCATGCTGCTGCCTGCGCCTAGAAAAATTATGGCGAAGGATGCGCCGAAGGCTGAGGCGCTGGATATTCCTAAAGTGTAGGGTGAAGCGAGGGGGTTGCGTAGGATACATTGCATCACTACTCCTGCGACGGCTAGTCCAGCACCGGCGATTAAGGCGCCCATGATTCTGACCATGCGGATGTTCCAGATGACGCCTCCTACTCCGCTTGTGTCAAATGTAAAGATGTGCCTGGCGACGTCTATGAAAGGTATGTTTATTGGTCCACTTTGGGCGGCTATGATTATGCACAGGACCAGCAGGATTAGTCCGATGATGATTAGAAGGCGTTTTCGTTTTATGAATCCCTTGTATGTTTTTGAGGTTTGGCTGCCTTCTTCTTGGTTGTCCTCATAAATGTCAAATGCTTCCCGCCCGCCGTGGTTATGTGAGGATTGATTTGAAACCATTAGAGTTCATCCAGAAACATAAAAAAGGTTTTAGGGTTGAATTAAAGTGTGACTTTGCTGCATCCGTTTCCTGTTTGACCGTTTGCTATGTCTGCGTAGTTCATGGTAGCGTCTGGGTAGAATAGTTGTATTACCTCGTTTGCTTTGTCCATGAAATTCCAAGAGTACAATTCTCCTTTTATTGTGGATGCAACATAGAGCGCGTTGATTAACTGGTTGTCCCAGTTGGTGCCATAGCACTTGTAAACCATGGTTGAGTAGATATTGCTGTTTTTCAGTGCCAAAACATTGTCTAGCCCAGTGTTGGTGTCTATGTACCCGTTGATTGAGTTTATGCTGTCGTTCAAGCCTATGCTGTCAATGAACATGTAGTCTGGGTTTGCGTTGATTAGGGTCTCTAGTGTGATGACGTATGGTTGACCGTTAGCTGCTGGCTCAATGGCGTTGTTGATTTTGGCGTATTCAAAGGGTAGATAGTTGCCGGATGCTTTTAGAAATGATGCTCCGCCGTAGTAGAACATGCCACAGGCGTATGCCTTTTCGGCGGTGGTAGTGGTGGCTTTAGAGGTGATTTCGCTAATCATTCCAGCGATGCCATCATTAAGCTCAGTTGCACGCTCCTGTTCACCCAGCAAGGTGCCTATAGAGGTTATCTGGTCATAGAATGCTTCTCCGAACTCCAAGTTGGCGTTTATAACATACACTGGGATGTCGGTTTGGGTTTGAAGGTTGTCAGCGGTTGTTGCATCCTCTGCTGTTGAGGTGATGATTACGCTTGGGTTTAGGGCTAGGATGGCTTCTGCGGTTGTGGCTACTTGTGGTAGTGCAGAGAACTTTGCTTTGTTAATGAGGTAGTATGTTTGGTCGTCGCGTGTGTTGAAGGTGCTAGCGGTTTCAATCGCTTGTACTTTATCTACTGAGTCAAAATAGGACACTATCCTTAAGGAGCATGCGCCTATGCAGAAGATGGAGTCTATTTTTTGGGGGATATTCACGGTTCTTCCTAGGGAATCAGTGACAGTTGTTGCTGTTTGCTGGTTTCCACTGTTTAAGGTCAGAACGTAAACAACGCCTACTGCGGCGATAAAGACTACTGCTATTGCCACGATGGCGAATAATTGGTTTTTTTTCATTGGAATATCCCTTAGCGAGATTTTTAGTGTTACTTATTTTGTTTGTAGTGTTACTGTTGGGTTAATAAACATTTAGTGCCTATTATGCAAAAATCAGGGGTATAATGCTTCAAATTCTAAGCCGCATTTCGATTTTGTCGGTGCAAAAGCCTTATATGGTCAAACGTGACAGGCTTACTATGTAAGCTATTTGTGGCTTACAGGATTGAACAAAAATTGACTCTGATCTTTGGATACTTAACACCTAAGCAAAAAATCATCTGGGACCTAAAAAGCAGCGGTTTAAAAGAAGTCGCCATCGCCAAAAAACTAAGCATCACCCGCCAAACCGTCCACAAATCACTCGACACAGCCAACCTGAAGATAGGCGACGCCCTACAAGAAATCGCCAAAATCAACAAAATCGACATCGAAACAGTCAATGCTCAAAAGGGATTCCTCAAAGGATACAGCAACCATTTAAAAACTTCAGCATTTGTCACTTTCTCCGCCAAAAACGGTATCCAAGTCTGGTACAAACATGAAGGCAACTGCGAAAAATGCAAGAAAATAGAAACATGCAGAAGCACTTTACTGGCAGAAGCAAAAGACCGCAACTTCCTACTGCTAGATGACACGAGCAAGATTTTGCCATCCAAACTAGCCGATGCACTTTTCGCAAAAATAGCAGGTGAACAAAATGAGCAAACGAAAGAAAATTAAAGAGCTTATAGATTATTGCCCTCAACCCCCAATGCCCTTAACAACAAGACTGAAACGTCACTCTCTACCCATTGCTGCGGCGGTTACAGTCACGCTAGTTCTTTCAGTTACCTTCTCAATATTTTACTTAGGTCTTGCATCATACGCATCCCCAATCATTAATGATTCGAACTTTTGGCTATCAATATACGATGGTTCATTCTATGAGTCGGCATATGCCAAGGCAACAAGTGAGCAAAAAGAAGAACTGGACAAAATTATCGCTGACAAGAGTCATGGTTGGGGGGAATGGATACGACCCGTTCTAATCGCCATTGGAGAGTTACCGAAAGATCAGCCCAAATTGAGTGCTGAACAGGCAGCAGAACTATATGACAGCAAAGAAATAAGCGCTTTAGAAGGCGAAGTTAAGAACAGAGCTTTAGTATCCGAATTCAACAAAATCGCTGGAGCACCGGACTTTTTTGGCGGCAGCGGAATTGAACGGGCTATTTACTTCCTAAACGATGATAGATCAGAAGCCATCTTTCTATTTTTCCCCGGCGATGTATCTCACGTAGTATTTAATGACGATGGAACTCAAACAAGATTACCATTAGGCAACCAGAAACTTCCTGCCGATCCAAGCCCAACCACGTATCGATGAAGACGCAATTCTGAGTTCTAAATCTGAAGTTGGTGGCGGGCGGGGAGGGATT